>VGXX01000070.1 GCA_016873155.1 Planctomycetota bacterium
TCCCTTGTGAAGGTATTATTTCGTTCGAGAAAGCCCTGTATCATACCCGAAAGTATGGCAAGAGGCGTATTAACTTCATGAGCCACACCGGCTGCAAGTCGTCCCAGGGAAATTAATCTGTCAGAATGAACCAATTGTTGCTGGAGTTTTTTTTGTTTTTCCTCCGCCTGCTTCTTTTCCGTAATGTCCTGAATTAATTCCAGCACTTGCACCACATTCCCTTCTTTGTCAAAAATGGGAGAACTGATCGCATTGTAAAAAATCTTTTTATGCTTATTATAAACGACGTGTTCCGTCTGATTTATTTTTCCCGTTTTAAATACCTTAGTGGAGGGACAATCTGCGGGGACCGATTTGAAGTGGCAATACGTATCAAAACACGTGCGATTTAAAATGTTCCTTCCCAGGGGATGGTTTTCGATGAGTCGTTTATTTGCCCAGCATATTTTGTTATTCCTGTCAATAACCAGGAGATCGGCGCCTATTTCACTTACGATGTTATCCAATTTGATTTTCTCTTCTTTCAATTCCAGTTCGAGATTTTTTCTTTTCGTTATATCCCGGAAGTGTACCAATATATATAAAACATTGTTTTCTTCTTTTACCACCGAAAGGTCTAATTCCATAACTAAAAGTTGCTGGTTTTTACTGATAACTTCGATTTCGGTAGTTTGAACTTTTGCGTTAACCGTTATCTCCAGAAGTTTCAAAATTGATTTCTTGGACGTCCTGGGCAAGAAATCGTAAATATACTTCCCGATAAGTTCTTCCATTTTGTAACCGATAATTTCTTCTTCACGCTGGTTTACGGTAAGAATCTTTCCGTTGAGATCCAGCATCATCATAGAATCTGCGGCATTATTAAACAATGTCTTGTAACGCTCTTCCGAGGCTTTAATGCGGCTAAAGAGCTTTGTGTTTTCAAGTGCAATGGCAAGTTGCGGGGCTATCTGCCAGAGATAATAATAAGAATGTTCATTGAAACTGTTCGTTTTTTCACTGCCAAAGGTAATAGCGCCGAGTACCTTGCCCTTGTATGTAAGCGGGAATCCGAGCCGCGAGTGTATTCCTTCTTTCAGTAATACATTGTCCGTCCAAAAACGGCCTTTTCCCGTATTATTGGTTATTACAGGTTCTCCAGTCTTGACAACTTCTTCAAGGAGGCTGCCAGACAGTGGAAAAGATCCGCCCTCATTAATCTCGCTAAAGTTGTACGTTTTCGTTAATGCAAACACCTGAAACCATTGTCCTTGTTCATTTGAAATGATTAAGCAAGCACGATCAAATGAAATGACACTCTTTAATTCGTCGCATATATTTGGAAAGACTTCCCGGATATCCAAACTGGTGGCAATAATTTTGTTGATGTTGTTAATAATTTCTTTCTCTACCAGTGACTTTTTAAGGCTCACTTCCAGTTGCTGCTTGTAAAGGGCTTTTTCGACGGTTTTCTTTAAATAATCAGGATCAAAAGGTTTCAGGATGTAGTCAACGGTATCTAAACACAGGGTGTTGATTACCGTCTTAACTTTATTCTGGTCGATCATGATGAGGATAAGGGTATTCGGCGACGCTTCTTTAATCTTGTTTACTAACGAAAGCTCTCTGTCATCGTACAGTCTCAGATCGAACAGAATTAAATCTACATTGTTATTGTCCAGAGTCTGAACAGCCTCGTCTCCGTTAGACACCGTATAAACGGGGTATCCATTTTCTTCCAATAGACTTTTTAATGATACTCGCATGAGTTTATCATCATCGATAACGAGAATATTATTTCTCTTTTGCATCATAAATTTATTTGGCTTATAAATTTAGTTGTAACTATTGGACATACCAAAGTTTATTATACTAATATTATAGAAAATTTATGTCAAGAATAAAGCACAATAATTGGTAACAAGGTCAAATATGAATTTACACAAACTTGTCCTCATAAAACATGTCCTCGTGGAAACGGGGAGCGGGGAATGGGGAAAAGAAGTTTTTACATGGTAATACGATAGAAGGCAGAGAGGTTGTTTACACCTGTTTATAAAGTCGCCGGACTCGTGACAAAATAAAGCATTGACAAGCATCTGTGAGTAATTACAATTAGTAGTATAAATTTCTTAAATAGAAAAAACCAGAATTCTATGGAGTAAATTTGGAGGAAAAATTCGTGTTCCTGAAAGAAACTGCAAAAGAAATAGTCAAAAGAGGCAACTATATGTTTAGGTACTCAACTCGTCACATGAGAGTATTGCCTGATTTTCTTATTGTTGGGGCTCAAAAATGCGGCACATCGTCTCTTTACAGGAATTTAATCAACCATCCATCCATTGCCCCTGCCTTCGTTAAAGAAGTTCATTTTTTTAATAATCATTTTCAAAAAGGCATGGATTGGTACAGGACATATTTTCCCTCAGTACCTTACAAATATTACATCACTCAGATTCGGAAACGGGATTTCGTCACTGGAGAAGCAACCCCCGGGTATATTTTTCATCCGCATGCCCCCCGAAGGATTTCGGAAAGCCTGCCGCACGTTAAATTGATAGTTCTTTTCCGGAACCCTGTTGATAGGGCTTATTCTCATTATTACCATGAGATCAGAAAAAAACGAGAAACCTTATCTTTTGAGGATGCAATAAAAATGGAGGAAGAGCGGCTCCGTGGAGAATTTGATAAATTTATGAAAGATGAGCATCACTATAGTTTTAATTATCTCCATTACTCGTATCTTCTGAAGGGTGTCTATGTAGATCAATTAAAACGCTTGAACAATTATTTCACTAGGGAACAAATTTTAATTTTAAAAAGTGAAGATTTTTTTAAAGACCCGCAGGCATCTTTTGACCAGGTACTACAGTTCTTGGGCTTGCCAGTCTGGCAGGTAAAGGATTTCAAAAAGCAAAACGTTGGATACTATCCCAAAATGGGCGCTGTCATGAGAAATCGTTTGATTGATTATTTTGTGCCTCATAATCATAGACTTTATGAGTATGTCGGTATTAATTTTGGCTGGGAAAAATAAAAACAGGATGAAGTTTATCGTTGCAGATGTACCAATTGAATTATCAGGGGAGGGGGAAGTTTATACCAATATTTTGAAGGAACTGTCCGGTTATCCGGAAACACGGGAAAGTCCTGAAGTGAGTTTTTTTATCAATGACAAGGGTTCCTTTGAGGTTCCCCATAATGTGACTGCTGTGTCTGATATTTTTTTTAATGCTCGCTACTTCGCCTTGAAAAATACTCCTTTAAACTTTGAGATGAAAGGAAAAATTTTTGAAAAATGTCCGTTAGAAGTGAATGTTTATCCTGCCATTCCCAGGAAACGCACCTTTAGAACCCGCGAGCGATTCAGAGATTGGAATTTCTTTAGTATCGAAGAAACCCTTGCGAAGAATTTTGTATACAACATTTTTGATTTCATCATGGAATTAAAATTTCTGATAAATGGGTCGAGTTTTATTCACGCAAGCAGTTTGGAAAAGGATGGGAAGGCAATATTATTTGTGGCAGCAGGCGGGATTGGTAAAACCGGTATACTGCTGCAAATGCTTAAGCAGGAAGGCTGGAGATATTTATCCGACGATCTCAGTATCGTAGGCAGTGATGGGCGCGTATACTTTAATCCTAAATATATTCAAATCTATCCTTATAATATAAAAAATGATGCTGAGCTATATGACTTATTAATGAAGGGAAGGGGTGTTTTCGATAAATTAAATTGGTTTTATAGAAAGTATAGATATGGGGAAGATTCGGTTCGCCGGAGAGTCGATCCGAAGAAATTCTTCGGGACTGAAAAGATAAGTAAAGACGCTCGTATAAACAAAGTCGTTAACTTTGCGAGGACTAAGGCAACTACCTTTGAAATAAACGAGATCAATGCTGATGTAATCAGTCAAATGGCTTCTGAAATACTGGCATTTGAGATCAACCCCTTTTTTAAATACTCTTGCTTATGTAATGGCGGCGGGCCGGACAGCCCGCTTCCTAAGATCGAGGAAACAAAAGAAAGATCAATAAAAAGATTCCTGGAAATATTTAAAAATACTCCATGTTATCAGTTAAAAATTCCTTTGGAAGCATCTCCATTAGATTTATACGATTACATCGATACGAAGACCTCTCTATTTCGTGTTTGATGATAAAAATCTAAAATATGAAAATTGCCTTTTTCCTTAACAGATTTCCCATGTTATCTCAGACTTTTGTGCTGAACCAAATTACAGGCTTGATAGATCGCGGGCATGAAGTTGACATCTATGCAATTCGTCCGGAAAATAATACTAAAATGCACGCAGATGTGACACAATATAACTTATTAAATCGTACTCACTATTTTCGAGATATACCATCAAATAAATTGTTACGGGGTGTGACCGTCGTTGGTCTTTTAATTAAAAATTATTATAGAAAACCCACATCCCTTTTAAAATTCCTGAGATTTAGCAGCTATGGGAAAATTTCAGTCGTAAAAATATTGTGCGCAATTGATGCTTTCCCGGCAAAAGGCGTCTACGACATTATCCAGTGTCATTTTGGACCGAATGGCATTTTAGCTGTTATTTTAAGGAATATCGGAGTTGTTGAAGGGAAAATTGTTACCACATTTCACGGATATGATATTTCATCCTATATAAAAAAAAACGGTAATGATGTTTATGAGAATCTTTTCGGGGAAGGAGACATATTTCTTCCTATTAGTGAGCGATGGAAAAATACGCTGATTGAGCTGGGTTGCGATGAGCGAAAGATATTTGTGCACAGGATGGGTATTGATACTTCTAAATTTCTTTTTTCTCCCCGTAATCACAGGGAAAATGGTAAAGTGCGGTTGCTCACGATCTGCCGGCTTGTTGAAAAGAAAGGGGTTCGATATGCAGTTCAGGCGGTTGCGAAAGTGCTCGGAAGGTATCCAAATCTGGAATACAAGATAGCTGGTGACGGTCCGTTAAAAATCCAGCTGGAAGACTTGATAAAAGAATTAAATATCCAGGACAACGTTAAAATTCTTGGGTGGAAAAACCAGGAAGAAATCGTGGAATTGCTGAAAGATACAGATATATTGATTGCCCCAAGTATTACGGGCACAGACGGAGAACAAGAGGGAATTCCCGTAGCGCTTATGGAGGCATTAGCGCAAGGGTTGCCCGTGCTGAGCACCCAACACAGCGGAATACCGGAGTTAATTCAGGATGGAGAATCTGGATTTCTTGTGCGTGAGGGAGATGTTGATGCCCTGGCCGAGAGACTGGAGTTTTTTTTAGTGCATCCCGAAATCTGGTCAAAGATGGGACGAGCAGGGAGGGAGCATGCGGAGAAATATTATAATATCGATACCTTGAACGACCGATTGGTAGGGTTGTACCAGGAGCTATTAGCCGGGAAGGTATCTTGATCGTATAGGAATATCATTTTATTTATGCGGGTTTTCAGAACATTTTAACGGCGCACGTAATTACTCAATGCGTGGTGGAAGGCCTCATCTTTATCGTTCGACTGAGCTCACGATGAAGTCCCCTCCTTGCGAATGGGGTGGTTATAAATTTATGTTCAACGATTAGTAAATGGCTGAGTTATTGATACAGATAAAAAAATACAGAAAGCGACTGGCCTGTTACGTAAAGAGCCGGTTTGCCGCAGTTAATGAACGCCCTATCGTTGTGTTGGGAAATCAGAAGTCCGGCACCTCGGCTATTGCGCATTTATTGGCCGACTTTGGCGGACTATCCAAGACAATTGATATCCCTCCATTATGGTCTCCGGTTGTGTTGAAAATTATGCGCGGGCAGATTGACTTCGCAAATTTAGTCAAACGCCATAAATTTTACTTTTCAACCGACCTCATCAAAGAGCCGAGTATGACTTTCATTACCGATCATGTGATTGAGAGGTTTCCCAATGCCAGATACATATTTATTATTCGCGACCCTCGCGACAACATCAGGAGTATCTTGAATCGCATCAACGTCCCTGGCCATCTTCCAGGACTTGACGGGAAATCTTTTAAAATTAAATCTTCGCAAAGAATAATGCTCGATGCAAGCACGTGGGGAGGGAACAAGACGGAGAATTATGTTGAAGCATTAGCTCATAAGTGGAACAAGGCGGTTGATAATTATGTATGTTACCGGGAACGAATGATTCTGGCAAAATATGAAGAATTTTTGGCCGATAAGTATGGATTCATAGCGAACCTTGCTAAACAACTCGGTATTACAGAAAAAGTTGATATTAAAGACAAACTGGATGTTCAATATCAACCGCGGGGAGACCGTAATGTTTTATGGAAGGATTTTTTTGGAATCGAGAATTTGATGCGCCTTGAGAGAATTTGCAGCACACGGATGAATGAATTTGGTTACAGCGAATCAAGCAAATAGGTAACTGCAACTTTTTATTCATGTGTACAAATTTCAGGAATAAGGGTTTTGCAAACTGAATGAAAAATTTTAGACATAAAACTGTCAGCGGGATCGCATGGAATATCGTCAGCCAGGTTGGCCAGCAGACGCTTACGTTTTCCATAGGTGTTATACTAGCCCATTTGCTGTCACCGAGTGAATTTGGTCTCATTACCATGATTACCGTTATCACCGGCTTTGCCGGAATATTTGCCGAATTGGGATTTAGCGCAGCTTTGGTCCAGAAACGAAATATTGGCAAGGAACACCTGTCAACCGTATTCTGGTTAAATTCGGGCGCGGGCTTACTGCTGATGCTCATCTTTATGGCTGGTTCTCCCCTTATTGCGGGTTTCTATAACGAACCTCAACTCGTTTTACTTACGGTAGTCATCTCCACGAATTTTTTAATAAATTCTTTTGGTATTGTCCAGAAAACGCTCATGACTAAATCCCTCGATTTCCGAACGCTCTCAATTGTGGAGATCGTTACCGTTGGGATATCCGGCATAATAGCAATAATAATGGCTTACAATGGCTTTGGTGTCTGGAGCCTTGCTGTTCAAACAGTGGTTATCTCAATGACAAAGGTTGTTTCTTTGTGGAAGCTGAGTAAATGGCGTCCCCGTTTTGAATTTCATTGGTGGGCAATTAAAAATCTCATTGGATTCAGTTCCAGTTATGCGGGCACAAAGGCGCTCAATTACTGGGCGCGTAATGTTGATAATCTTCTCGTTGGACGGTTTGTAGGAATGGATGCACTGGGGGCATACAGCAGGGCTTACTCCGTTATGATGTTTCCATTGACCAGTATATCACGAGTAATTTCGAACGTCATGTTCCCTTCATTCTCACTCATTCAAGAAGATAAGCAGAGGGTAAAGGAACTTTACCTGAAAATAACGCGTACGATAGCGCTCATTACCTTTCCATTGATATTCGGACTTTTTGTCACGGTAAAACCTTTTGTTATGGTTGTCTTTGGCCAGAAGTGGATAGCGATGATTCCCATTTTGCAGATACTCTGTTTGTTGGGTATTCCACAATCTATAGGGACGCTCAACGGGAATATTTATCTATCACAGGGTCGGGCAGACTTACAATTCAAGGTCAGCCTGTTTCTCAAAGCGAGTGTTATTTTAGGTATTGTTATAGGACTTCATTGGGGAGTTATTGGCGTTGCGATCGGATACACCATTGCTTCGATAATAAACTTCTATCCAAGTATTTCATATGCAGACAGATTGATAAATATGTCCTTTTCAGAACTTATGCGGAACCTTTCAGGTATATTTGTGTTTGCATCTATGATGGCAGCTGCCGTATGGCTGCTGGGATTACTGTTGCCGGATAATTGGCCACATTGGGCGTATTTAGCCACGCAGATACCTTTTGGCATACTAGTATATTTACTATCCGTTCATGTATTTAAGCTGAAAGCATACGTGGATATTAAGAAATTTGTGTACGAGCAGTGGCATGTTAGATTCTCAAAAACAGTCGGAGGGTTGACTGTTTAGATAAACGCAAAATTCGTCATGGTCTTATTGGTTGCGGTCGCTCTTGTCTTCGCGCATTACGGCAAGGTCAATGAGTGGGATTTCAGGGATATTTAAGGACAATATCAGCCGGCAATGGAAAAACAGGATACAAAAGTAACCTTCATTTTCTTGTCTCAAATGAACAATTGGGGTTTGTACAAGCGTAGAAATGAAGCCTTGTTGCTGGAACTTTCACAGAGAGACTCTGTTGAAAATGTGCTTCATGTCGAGCCCTTTACAGCAAAAGGATTTGTGGGTCTTATCGTAAAATGGTGGCGATCCCCGGATAACAATATTAAACAGGTATTCAGGCTTCATTTTAGAAAGGCTCTTTCGCTCAAACCTGTTTTGGCCGACGGCAGTGGAAAAATTTACGTATACAGTATCTTTGTTCTTTATGCCGGAAATTCTGCCTTCTTGAAGAAATTAAGTGACTTTTTGATAAGAGTTCAGGGAGGTTTTATAAATAAAAATTTCGTCAGATCAAACAAGAACGTAGTTCTTGTTGCGTATCCGCCGTCATATTATCTGCCTGCGGCAATAAATGCCATCAAACATGATATTTTAATCGCAGACCTGGTTGACGACGTAATAGCAAGAGCAAAAAATGAAGTGATAAAAAACACATTCATAAACAATTATAAAAGCGTTCTTTCTCGGTGCGATTGGATATTTGCGAATTCTCCCGTGGTTAGCGATGCATACAGGGATTACACGAAACGGGAAATCGAGTTTTTACCGAATGGGGTTGATTGTAACGAATATTCTAAGAGTTCTCCCGGTAAACTCCTGAAAAAAGACGGCCGTAAAGTCGCAGGATATGTGGGAAACTTTTTCTGGGTTATAGATTTCGATTTGCTCGAATATATAGTTTCGTGCTGCCCCCAGATTGACTTTGTCCTCATCGGTCCTACTGACAAAGAAAGGTTTCAGCATATCAACAATATTGCCACCCGGTATAGTAATTGTCATTATCTTGGCGCACGGAAATTTACTGAAGTGCCGGATTACCTAGCAGGGTTCGATGTCCTTATCAGTTTTAAAAAAGCCGATTTTAAAACGCGAGGTAATGACTCTATGAAGATATACCAATATCTTGCAACGGGTAAGCCCATCGTGACCACACCGGTTTCCCCCGCTGACCGGTTTGCCGATTTGATTTATGTTGCTTCTGATAAGTTTGAATTTGTTAAATATTTAAAACAGGCTTTAGAAGAGAATGACCCTGAGATTAGCAGGAAGAGGATACATGTGGCTTTAGAGAATACCTGGTCAAAAAGAGCCGACGTTATTCTTGACAGGGTGTCGAAGTTTTTTGGTGATCGAATTTGAAATACCCGCCAATAATTATTCTCGGTATGCATCGATCCGGCACTACGATGCTCTCCAAATTGCTGGAGCAGTTCGGACTCTTTGCAGGAAGCAAAAAGGAGGAGAATGACGAATCTTTGTTTTTTTATAAAATAAATGAATGGCTGTTAAGACAGGCAAATGCCTCGTGGGACAATCCGCGAAATTTTAACTTTATAAATGACGAATTCAGAAAAAAGGTAGTTAAGGTATTGGAGTTCCATTTAAAAGGTTTCAGAAGGTATGAATATTTGGGCCTTAAAAATTTTTTAAAATATAAAGATATCAGAAACTTAGACTTCCCGTGGGGGTGGAAAGATCCAAGAAATACGTTTACTATTGACATCTGGAAGGGGATATTCCCCGATGCCAAACTATTGCACATTTATAGAAATCCAATCGATGTGGCGGAAAGTTTAAGAAAAAGAGAAGGTGAAATTCAAAAAACTTTCCGGAAAAACTGGAGAGAAAGAGCCAAGGAGCTTTTCTTAATTGGGAAGGTTGGTTACCAGAGTTCTTTAAGATTGCAAAACATACAGGAAGGTATACAATTGTGGCAGGAATATATTGATAAGGCGTTTTCATTAAACGGAGAATTCAGGGAAAATATCCTGCATATACGATATGAAACTTTTTTAGAAAATCCCGAAACAACTTTGCAGCGTATTCTTGAATTTATAGATATGCAGGTTGAAAAATCAAGCATTTTAGTTGCTGCTCAAATGGTTAAATCTGATAGAAAATTTGCTTTTATAAAAGATACGGGCTTAATCGAAATTTATCGACAGATAAAAGAAAAAGATATCATGAAAAAACTCAGGTATCATAATATCCTTGACTAAAAAAGTATGTTGCTAAAAGACGACAAAAGTCCTTTACAAAAACACCACCATATTCGATCACGACGAATGACAACATTGCAGACAGATATATCGGCTATTATCGTAACATGGAATTCCTCCCAATGGATTTCAAACTGCCTGAAGAGTCTCATGAACGACCTCAGATCGTTCTGTTATAAGATTGTAGTCGTAGATAATGCCTCCACTGATGAAACACCCGACCTGATCCGGGAAAATTTTCCCGAAGTTATCCTTGTCCGGAATACCGTAAACGAAGGTTTTGCGCAGGCATGTAACAGAGCCATTTTAGAATGCCAGGCAGAATATGTGCTCTTTATTAATCCGGATACAGAGGTTATTCCCGGGATGACGAATATCCTTATAACTTTTATGAAAGGGCATCCTGAAGCAGGCGCTATTGGCCCCACGCTTCTGAATACGGACGGTTCGCTGCAACTCAGCGGGAATACATTTCCTAATCTCAGAAACATCTGGGCCGAGTCCTTATTCTTAGACCGCCTATTCCCCGGGAATCGGTTCTTTGGATCACATAAACTTAGCCATCTCAATCGTTCAGAGGTTTGTAAGGTTGATTGGACAATGGGTTCGTGTCTTTTGTTAAGAAAAGAGGCTCTTGACAAAGCAGGAAGCTTTGATAACCGATTCTTCCTGTTCTTTGAGGAGACCGATCTCTGTCTGAGATTAAAAAAAGCCGGATACGAGGTTTACATTATTCCTGAAGCACGGATTGTGCACGGCGGCGGGTCAAGCCGTCTTGAAAACTATAATGCAAACAAGATCATTCATTATCACAGAAGTTTATTTCATTACTTTAATAAAAATTTACCTGCGCAACTGTTGTGGGTAAGAGCGGCTATTTTTATACGATCTGTGATCCGGATTTTCATGTGGTTGTCCTTATATCCTTGCCGAACACAAACAGCAAAAGAGAAGTTTCGGGGCTACTGCGAGGCAATAAAATTATGTCTCTTTTTTAAATAATATAATGGCATCAGCGACCGAGCGCAAGGCTCGTAATAAACCGTTAGAACTGCACCTCCCAAAGGTAGCTATGGTTACCGGCAGCTTTCCCGATGATCCCTGCGGTGTAGGAGATTATACCGCAAGATTATCGCAGGAGTTAGCCAGACAGGGGATACACGTTTGTGTACTGACAACCGATCTGCCTGAAATCAAGTCCCTTCAGCCTTCAATAACGGTATGTAAAGTCGTTAAATCCTGGCGATTGTATAATACGTTTCGATTTGTTCGATTCCTGAAGGCAATGAAACCGGACCTGATCCATATCCAGTATCCTACGCGGGGTTATCGGTGGTTTCTGCTGCCCAATTTTCTTCCCCTTATTTGTTGGTTTATCTTTCCCAAATTATGTAGAATAGCCACAATCCATGAATTTACCATTGCACATACGTTTCGCAAGATTGGAATGATCTTTTTATTGCTCCTTTCAAATAAGATTATATTCCCCGACCGGCAAGAAGCATCAGCCGTTTTAAAGTGGTTTCCCCGGCTCAAAGGACGATATACGGTCATCCCGATTGGCGCTAACATTGAGCCGGTTTCGAATACCGTTTCAAGCAGGCGCATGGCGGAAATACCGTACATCGTTTATTTTGGTTTTGCCACAAAGTCGAAAGACGTTATAACTTTATTCCATGCATTCAAACAATTGCTCTTACATGGGGTTCAATGTAAATTGGTAATGATAACCCATCTTTCGGATGATGATCATAGCGTTATGAAAGAGTTAGGCATTGAACATGCAATAACTATTACCGGCTATTGTACCCCTGAACAGGTATCCTTTTATTTTACGAATGCAATAGCCTGTGTTCTGCCATTCAAGGATGGAGTCTCTTTGCGGCGGGGGACGTTTCTCACTGCGCTTCGGCATGGTCTCCCCGTAGTAACCACGATGGGTGAAAATGTCCCTGAGGCATTAAAAAATTGGGAAAATGTGATTTTAACGCCAATCGGCGATTGTCAGGCCATGGCCGATTCCATTTTAAAACTGTTCCAGGACACCGGCTTGAGGAATAAAATCTCAGATAACGCCAGGGAGTTAGGGAAGGGTTTTTCCTGGGATAATATCGGACTTCAGCACGTGACGCTATATTCGTCTATGCTTACTTAATAAATTTTAAGGAATTCAAGTTACCCACGAAAGACACGAAAATTCAATATGAAAAAAATTGCCATTATTCACGATTGGCTGACTGGTATGCGGGGAGGGGAGAAGGTCTTAGAGATTTTCTGTGAACTCTTTCCGGATGCAGATATTTTTACGCTCATCCATATTCCTGGTTCTATTTCAAAGATAATCGAGGAGAGAAAAATACAAACCTCATTCCTTCAAAAAATACCGCTTGCCAGGAAACGTTACCGCTCTTTTCTACCGTTGTTTCCACTTGCAATAGAAAGCTTCGACCTGAAGGGCTATGACGTTGTTGTGTCGAGCAGCCATTGTGTTGCAAAAGGAGCGCTGACCTCTCCTGCTGCGATCCACATATGTTATTGCCATACCCCGATGCGCTATGTATGGGAACATTATAATACCTATTTCGGCAGCGGGAAAAAGGGAGTCGTTTCCAGGTTCCTGATGCCCCCTATTGCCCATTACTTAAGGATGTGGGATGTTACCTCCAGTAACCGGGTAGATCACTTCGTGGCAAACTCCTGCAATGTTGCAAACCGGGTAAAAAAGTATTATAAGAGAACGGCAGAGGTCATTCATCCTCCGGTGGATTGCTCTCTTTATACGCCCACGAATACTCACAGCGAAGGTGATTACTATCTGGTTGTATCGGCCTTTGCACCTTATAAAAGGATTGATATTGCGGTAAATGCATTTGAAAAGATGGGTTTGCCATTGGTTATTATTGGAGGGGGTCAGGAAGAAGAGCTAATCAGGAAGATGGCAAAAAAGCATGTACAATGTATCGGTTGGCAATCCAGTGAAACCCTTCGGGAATATTACAGGGGATGCAAGGCGCTGATCTTTCCGGGAGAAGAGGATTTTGGGATCGTCCCTCTCGAGGCTCAGGCATGCGGAAAGCCTGTGATTGCATTTGCTAAGGGAGGTGTGCTGGAAACTGTATATGGAATCCATGCAGAGCCGATGCAGGAAATAATAGAAAAACAACCAGAGACACCGACAGGGGTGTTTTTTACGAAACAAACAACTGAATCTTTAATGGAAGCTGTAAAGTTTTTCGAACGTAATAAAAACCTGTTTGACCCGCTTTCGATTAGAAAACATGCGGAGGGTTTTGATAAACTGATATTTAAAGAAAAGTTTAAACAATACATCGAGTCAATATGCTGAAGAAACACAGCAAATTTTTCGAATCGTTATTGCTCCTCATGGATTGGGCTACCCTGTCTGTTTCCTGGGCGCTTTCCTACTATTTACGCTTTTATTCCGGCATAATACCTGTCTATAAAGGGATTCCTCCATTTAAAATCTACCTGACCCTCCTGATTTTTATGATTCCCCTGTGGAGTATCGTTTTCAAGACGTTTGGTCTGTATCGCCCCCGCAGGGTTTCTACCAGGTTCTCTGAGGTTGTAGATATTGGCAAGGCATCAACCTTTGCCACCATGATCTTTGTTTCGCTTACCTTCCTCTTCCGTCAGTACGAATTCTCCCGATTAACGTTTTTTTATTTCTGGTTTATTAATATCGTATTTCTCAGCTTGACGAGAATAGTGTTTCGGGAATTTCTCCGCTTCTTAAGGCAGAAGGGATACAATCAAAGATATGCTTTAATCGCCGGCACGGAGAAGCTGGGTCAGGACCTGGTGACTAAATTGCGAAAGCATCCGGAACTCGGGGTTCAAATATCCGGTTTTTTGACGAGCGATTCGAATGACGTTGGAAATGATATACAAGGGACAAAGGTTTTGGGGAAGTATTCGGATGTTCGCGAATTGATTACCAAGAGAGGTATTGATATTATTTTTGTCGCCCTCCCATTCCATGCCCACAATCAGTTAAAGGAAGTTTTGGAATGGATTGGGGATGAGACGGTTAGTATCATGGTGCTGCCCGACCTCTTTGAGTTCGTTACCCTGCGCGGCAGTGTGAGTGAGTTTGAAGGAATGCCGCTCATCAGTCTTCGCGACACGCCTCTTTACGGATGGAATATTATTGTAAAAAGGGTACTGGATATCTTTTTTTCTTCTCTGGTAATAATTTTTACGTCTCCTGTTATGTTGGTTATTGCACTATTGGTTAAACTGACTTCATCAGGTCCTATATTGTTTAAGCAGGAAAGGATGGGTTTGGATGGCAATACATTCAACATGCTCAAATTTCGAACAATGTCAGTAGATGCCGAAGAGGCTACTGGCCCTGTTTGGGCAAAGAAGGACGATCCGAGACGCACTAAAATTGGCAAGTTACTGAGAAGGACAAGCCTGGATGAACTTCCGCAGTTTTTTAATGTATTAAAAGGAGATATGAGTATCGTGGGTCCTCGTCCCGAACGGCCTGTCTTCATTGAAAATTTCAGGAGCACTATCCCGAAATATATGTTGAGACACAAGATGAAGTCGGGAATTACCGGCTGGGCGCAGGTCAGCGGCTGGCGTGGAAATACGTCATTGGAGAAGCGCATTGAATACGACCTCTATTACATTGAAAACTGGTCGCTTAATTTTGATTTGAAGATAATCTGGCTTACCGTATGGAATGGACTCATCAACAAACATGCATACTAATTTTCAAATCAACCACAGACTTCGTCGTGAGCGCTCAGTCGAACGATTTCACGGATTACGCAGATTGTTTGTCTCTTTTATCTGTGTAATCTGTGCAATCTGTGGTTTCAACTGTTTTTTCATTGCTCCAAGAGTCACCTCATTATATCTTTTTGCAGACGAATTAAGACCAAGCCCCGCCTGGGAAGTTAACACGGAAGATGCGAGACTGGCAAGAACTGCCCTTAAAATCGCAAAGGAATCCTATCCGGAAATTGATATAGAATACTATCTCGAAAAGATTGAAAACATCGTTGAAAATATCAAGACGACCCTCCGTGACGAAACAGAGCCT
>VGXX01000071.1 GCA_016873155.1 Planctomycetota bacterium
AAGCTTGTTCTTGTGATTTCCTGCATCATACTTTCCTCCGACCGTATATGGCCGGAACCAAGATTTCCCAATTGGATTCCAACGATTATTGTTTGCAGAGACCTCTTACTTATCTTTGGCACTGTTGCGCTACTCCTTATTACCGGCAGGGTAAATTGCCGGCCAACAATACTGGGTAAGGCGTCAACGTTTCTTCAAATTATTGCTGTCATATCGGTGCTTATTGGAAACCATGTCCCCATACTCGCCCTTACTGCCATCTGGTGGGTGACCGTTGCTTCCACCTTCGTCTCCGGACTTTTTTATATGTACAGGGGTGTAAAACAATTGTAATTGTCCAGTAGTAGAGACGCACTGCGGTGCGCCTCTGCATTAAACAAAATACTTTACATTGCCCACCTTTTTTAATACTATTAATAGAAATTTAAATCAGGCATTGGGTAGCGAATTTTCTTTTTTATACACCGAAACAATATGTAGGGGCAGGTTTCAAACCTGCCCCTACTTTGAAATTCCTGTACATTAAATTATGAGAGGTGTTTTTGATGCGATTTAACACAATACAAGAGGTCGTAGAAGACCTGAAACAAGGCAAAATGATCATTTTGGTAGATGATGCGAACCGTGAAAACGAGGGAGATATTACCCTTGCTGCCGAAAAGGTTACACCTGAAGCAATCAATTTTATGCTCACTCACGCACGGGGCATTCTATGCCTTTCAATTAATCCCGAACGGGCGGAAGCGCTCGATCTTTATCCAATGGTGTCCCATAACACATCAAATTTTCAGACACCCTTTACCGTTTCTATCGATGCAAGAGACGGGATCACAACGGGCGTTTCTTCTAAAGACCGGGCTGCAACGATATTAACTGCTATTGACGATAAGACAAAACCAGAAGACCTCGTTAGGCCAGGCCATATTTTTCCATTAAAGGCACAGAGAGGCGGCGTGCTGGTCAGGACAGGGCACACAGAAGGTGCGGTAGACCTGGCGCGCATTGCAGGACTTAAACCTGCCGCGGTTATCTGTGAAATTATGACAGAAGACGGGAATATGGCAAAACTTCCGGAACTCCGGAAGTTCGCTGAAAAGCATCATCTCAAAGTCTGTACCATTGCAGATATTATTAAATACCGACACGAACAGGAACGATTGATTGAAAAGCGGGTTACCGTAAAATTGCCCACGCTCTATGGAAATTTTACACTTCACCTGTACCGTTCCTTCGTTGATGACTACCTCCACCTTGCCCTTTGTTTGGGCATTGGCAGCGAGAGCGGAAATACCCCGTCCCCGTTGCATAATGAACCGGTGCTGGTGAGGGTGCATGATGAATGTCTGACCGGCGACATCTTTGGCTCTCTCCGCTGTGATTGCGGGGAGCAGCTCCACAATACCCTTCGCATGATACAAAAAGAAGGGAAGGGCGTACTGCTATACATGCGGCAGGAAGGGCGTGGAATCGGTCTGGAGAACAAACTGCATGCATATTTGTTACAGGAAAAGGGATTGGATACTGTCGAGGCAAATGAAAAGCTCGGATTCCCTGCCGATAAACGCGATTACGGCATTGGCGCCCAAATCCTGAGGGACCTGGGCATAACAAAGATGCGATTACTTACAAATAACCCAAAAAAGTTTGCAGCCCTTAACGGTTATGGACTTGAAATCGTGGAACGGGTGCCTATCATTACAGAGCCTAAAGAGGAAAACAAACAATACCTGCAGACGAAGAAAGAAAAACTCGGACACCTCATAGAAAAAGTATAAAATACAGAAGTCGGCAGTAAGAAGCCAGAAAACAGAAGTATTTCTAATGAAAAAACTGTTTGCAAAGAAGGCATTACGTGACCTTGTAGAAGAATCCAACCATCACCACTTCAAACGGGTACTCGGCCCGTTCTCGCTTACCGCCCTGGGCATTGGCGCCGTTATTGGCGCCGGGATATTTGTTTTGACCGGTCTGGCTGCTAAGGAGTATGCGGGTCCCAGCTTGATCCTCTCGTTTGTCCTTTCCGGACTCGCCTGTATCTTTGTGGCCCTGTGCTATGCCGAGTTTGCATCGATGGTTCCACTGGCAGGCAGCGCTTATACGTACTCTTATGCAGCATTAGGTGAAGTTTTTGCCTGGATTATCGGATGGGACCTCATCTTGGAGTATTCCCTTGCATCGAGCCTTGTGGCAGTAGGGTGGTCTCACTACTTTATAAAATTAATCGGGCTTTTTGGGTTACATATCCCCCAATGGCTTACCACTGATTACTGGACATTGTCTCACCAGGCGAAGGACATGTTTGCCCAAAGTGTGCCGTTTCTTCATGGTATTCCCATCGTCTTCAATCTTCCTGCAGGACTGATCATCGTTGTCATCACCGCCCTGCTGGTCGTTGGCATAAAAGAGAGCGCCCGTTTCAATAGTATCATCGTTGGAGTAAAACTTGCGGTAATATTATTGGTAATTTTTATGGGATGGTTTTACGTAAAGAACGATAACTGGGGCAACAGTTTTTCGACATTTGCGCCGTTTGGTATTGGCGGTATTGGTACCGGCGCTGCTTACGTGTTCTTTGCCTATATCGGCTTCGATGCGGTTTCAACGACGGCCCAGGAGGCCAGAAATCCAAAGAGGGACGTGCCTATCGGCATCATTGTCTCTCTGGTTCTCTGTACTATTTTATACATTGCAGTAACCGCAGTCCTTACCGGCATGGTATATTACAAGGACATTAATATTGATGCGCCGCTGGCAGATGCCTTCACACGGTACGGACTGGTCAAGGTATCCTTTTTCATCTCTGTCGGCGCCGTAGCAGGGCTGACCAGTGTACTTCTCGTTTTACTCCTGAGCCAATCCAGGATATTATGGGCCATAGCCAGGGACGGTCTCCTTCCTGAACGGCTCTTCGCAGCCGTTCATCCCCGTTTCGGGACACCCCACATATCAACCATTATAGTTGGCGGCTGCGTTGCCCTTACCGCCAGTTGCTTCCCCATAGAAGAGATCGCAAAATTAGTAAACATCGGAACGTTGCTTGCCTTTTGCCTTGTTGCTGCCGCCGTCATAATCCTGCGTATCAAAGACCCGCATCATCCCCGCGCATTCAAATGCCCCTTTGTACCCGTAATACCCATCCTGGGTATTCTTTCCTGCGGATATATGATGATCCGCTTAGAATTATCCACGTGGCTCAGGCTCATTGCATGGCTTGCAATAGGCGCTATAATCTATGCAGCCTACGGCAGACGTCACAGCAAACTTGCAAAGAAACACGCATTGATGGAAAGACAAAACGAGTCATTGGTGGGATTGGATAAGAGTTATCTGTAAGGGTGTTGAGCATACGCCCTAAAATGTAAAAAATCCTGGAGGCGCTTATGAAATACAAGGTAAATCTCAAGAAAAACGAAGAAGGTTATGCCGCTTGGGTTCCCGGATTGCCCGGATGTTGGTCACAAGAGCAGACCGAAGAGGAGGCTTTGGAGAATATTAAAGATGCGATAAAAGCATATTTAGAGGCGGTTGAAGAATTAAGCAAAGACAAGGTGGGAAATGAAAATGATTGATTTAGAATACTCATTAATAATTGAAGCAACTGAAGAGCCAGATTACTTTGGGTTTTATTCTCCGGATTTGGAAGGTTTTACCGGTATAGGACATTCCATTGAGGACTGTGTTTATAAGGCAAAATGGGGAATACTAGAACATATTAATCTATTGAAAGAAAAAGGACTTCCTATCCCTCCCAAAAACCCGAATCCTACAATTATTATTCAAAATGAGCAAAAATTCGTGGCTGTCTAAACGATTCCAAAGCAATTTAGAGACGCCGGAATTATATTACTGTAGAACAACTATGTAGGTTTGGTGAAGCGAAGCGCACCCAAAAAATAAATGCTAAAAACCAGATAGATTTATCGAAACGCCGGTTATTGACTACGTGTCTATTGGATAATGTGAACAATCACCGCCGATAACAACCAGAACTAAGGTTGGGTTTCGTGCCTCAACCCAACCTACGTAACTATTCTGTGGATATATGATGATCCGCTTAGAGTTTTCAACGTGGCTCAGACTCATTGTGTGGCTTGCGATAGGTTCGATCATCTACGCCGCCTACGGCAGGAGACACAGCAAACTCGCAAAGAAGTACGCATTAATGGAAAAACAAAACGAATCAATGGTGGAGTTGGATAAAAGTTGTCTGTAGTGGCTTACCGCAATACACCTTGCTTTCCTTGTAAAGAAGAAGATTCTAATTTTTTCTATTATGAAATGTTATGAAACAACTTTATTTTTTTGGGGCAGGTGTTTCGGTAGGTGCTGGTTATCCACCAACCCAAGAACTGCTTAACGAAATAAAAAACAAAGTTCAATCTGCTGATGAATACACAAAGGAAGTGTGGGATCGGTTTGAAAAATTCCGTCTTTCAGCGAAAGGTCAATTGAAATCAGTTCTGGAAAGCTCCAATCCTGAATTGATACTTACGGTTCCTGACCTACTAGTCGCAACTCTCAATGAAAATGACTTGGATAGATGGAAAAAATTAAAGAAAGCATGGCACTCCGGTAATCAGCAAACCATTGAGAACCTCAATAAAGAGTGGAGTGCCCCTCGAAGGAAACTTCTTATTGAGGGAGAGATGGCTAGACGGGACTTTCAGCTATTGGTAGATCATTTTTTCAGTATGAAACATGCCAATGATGATCAGCAAAATGCCAGGGAAAGACGTACTTACATTCATAATATGATGGCAAATTTACACGAAGGAGATGTTGTCATAACGACAAATTGGGATACGATTGTCGAGCGAACGTTGATGGAACAAAAGAAATGGCTACCTGGCGATGGATATGGTTTCCTCGTTCATATCGAAAGTGAGCCGGCGTGGCGTCCACAACCTTTTCCGGATAATTGGAAAAAACCGTCACAGGTTAAAGTACTCAAACTACACGGATCTATAGGATGGTTTAGCCATGATAATAATGGCATTTACTTTCGCTATCCCAAATATTTACAAAACCTTCGTCCAAACGGAAAAGTTATTCGAGACAAAAATGAACCGAATACTGGACATCACGAGAATTTTGCTCTCATTGGTTTCTCCTATCTAAAACAACTAGAAGGTGCAATTATCCAATCCATATGGGATCAAGCCCTAGAAGGTATTACCACCGCTAATGAAGTTACCATTGTGGGTTATAGTCTTCCATCAGCAGATGTGGCGGTTCGAATGTTGCTTAATCCTTTACGTAGACGAATTTCTGAAGGCCTTGTTAAAGTAAAAGTGGTAGATACCAAAAAAACTATCCTAGAGCATTGGAAAAATTTTTTGGGAACTAAAGTTGAAACAATACCAGAGAAAGCCGAAAAGTTCTTTGGCAATGGTTAATAAGTCGGTGAATTTTAATAATGTAGTATAACAATGAAGCACTAAAAATACTGGACTCAAAACATTACCACAAGGCTGGTTCTTGCAGATTGGACCAGATATTTTAACAGTACTCCGGGGTTTGAACTTGTGCCGTGAAACGTAATCATACCAAATGTTTCGGTTCAATCGAGGACGATTGAACCAGCGAAAATCACAAAGGGCATCCGTGTAGGGGCAGGTTTTAAACCTGCCCCTACAGGGTGTCCGGTGATGTAAGAAAGTTGCCGAAATCCTGATTTAAAGTTTATGCAAGTTTCTACCTTACGGATAATTTTCAGCTGGCGGATGCTGGTTACGTTTTTCCTGGGCATAAGCTCCGGCATTCCCCTGCTAGTTACCGGTTCGACGCTTCAGGCGTGGATGACCGATGAAAAGGTTAACCTCGCAGTCATCGGGATGTTCTCTCTGGTCGGGCTTCCCTATACGGTCAAGTTCCTCTGGTCACCTTTCCTCGACAGATATGTGCCTCCGTTCCTCGGCAGGCGGCGTGGATGGATGCTGATTTCTCAAATCCTCCTTATGCTGGCTATCGGAGCCTTTTATGTAGTGAGACCTGCTGAATCTCCCTGGATTGTGGCTATTCTTGCCGTAATCGTGTCATTCTTCAGCGCAAGCCAGGATATTGTCATCGATGCCTATCGTCGGGAGCTTTTAAGAGACGAAGAACTTGGTTTAGGCGCTTCTTTTGCCTCGAATGGTTATCGCATAGGCATGCTCATTTCCGGTGCATTTGCCCTGTTTTTAGCCGACCGCATCCCCTGGAATTACGTTTATCTGCTGCTTGCCGCTTCGCTTCTCATCGGCATGATTACCACATTTTTAGGGCCAAACCCCGACGGACAGATAATCCCTCCCAAAACCATCCGTGATGCCGTGATAGAGCCGTTTACCGATTATTTCAGGAGGAGGGGGGCATTCGAAATTCTGGCATTTATCCTGCTCTATAAAATTGGCGACGTCATGGCGGCAAACATGATAACCCCTTTTATCCTGAAGATAGGATTTTCGAAGACCGATCTTGCTGTAGTTGCAAAGACATTTGGCATAATCGCCATAATTGGAGGCGGTCTTGCAGGAGGAATTCTCCTGTTACGCATAGGACTTCTCAGGGCGCTCTGGATATTCGGAATCCTCCAGGCCGGCTCAACGCTGGCATTCTCAGCGCTTGCTTCGGCGGGTCACAATTATTATGTCCTGGTGGCTACGGTCGCCTTTGAAAATTTCACCAGCGGTATGGGCGCTTCCGCCTTCATTGCTTTTATGGCGAGTCTCTGCAATAAGAGATTTACTGCCACACAATATGCGCTTTTGAGCAGTCTCATGGGCATTCCGCGGGTGATTGTTGCGTCACCCACCGGGTATCTGGCGGAATGGTTTGGATGGGTTCATTTTTTCATCTTCTGTACCCTGGCTGCTATTCCAGGGCTCATTTTCCTCTTCCGTTTCAATGCCTGGCAGGGAGGCTCGAATACAACGAGTGACGGGTGGCGGGTGGCGGGTGACAAGTAAAGTTTTTCCCCGTCACATGCCACATGTCACCCGGCACTTGCCCCTGTTTGTTTGAGCACCCTTACCGTCGTTTCGCCGATATCGGCCGGACTGTCTGCAATGGTAACGCCTGCGTTTTTCAGCGCAGCAATCTTTGAAATGGCAGTGCCTTTGTTACCTGAAATGATAGCGCCGGCATGACCCATACGTTTGCCAGGAGGAGCCGTACTGCCGGCGATAAAACCAATAACTGGTTTTGTAATTTCCTGCTGTATAACTTCTGCGGCTTCCTCTTCTGCGCTTCCGCCAATTTCTCCGATCAACACAATAGCCATTGTTTCTTTGTCCTCCTGGAACAGTCTGAGTACATCCACAAAATCGGTACCCACAATGGGATCGCCTCCGATTCCAATGCCGGTGGATTGACCAAGACCCCGTTGCGTCAGTTGCCAGACGGCCTCGTAGGTGAGCGTTCCGCTGCGTGAAACGACGCCCACGTTGCCGGGTTTATGGATATATCCGGGCATAATGCCGATCTTGCAGGCGCCGGGCGTAATGATGCCCGGACAGTTTGGTCCGATAAGACGTGTCTTTTTATTCGAGAGATATTTTTTAACCCGAATCATGTCCAGCGTAGGAATGCCTTCTGTTATACATACAACAAGTTCAATTCCTGCTTCTGCGGCCTCCATGATAGCATCCGCTGCAAAGGCTGCCGGGACGTAGATCACAGAGGCGTTTGCGCCGGTGTGTTGTACTGCGTCAAGCACACTATCAAAGACAGGCAACTCGTGGTGCGTTGTGCCACCTTTGCCCGGCGTAACACCTGCGACAAGTTTCGTGCCGTATTCCAGCATGCGTTCGGCGTGAAAACTGCCTGCCTGCCCCGTTATGCCCTGACATACTACCCGTGTGTCTTTATTTATTAAGATGCTCACTTTGACGCCTTTACAACAAGACTTGCAGCCTCTTTCATGTCTTTTGCAGAAATAATGCTGAGGCAGGAGTTCTCTAATATCTTTTTTGCAATATCAACGTTCGTCCCTTCCAAACGCACGACCAATGGAATGTGAATGCCTACATCCTGAATGGCTTGAGTGATACCCGATGCAATGACATCACATTTCATGATCCCGCCGAAAATATTGATCAGGATTGCCTTCACTTTGGAGTCTGACAAAATAATCTTGAATGCCTGCGTGACCTGTTCCAGCGATGCATCGCCGCCGACATCCAGGAAATTAGCCGGTTCTCCGCCGTGGAGTTTGATAATATCCATAGTAGCCATGGCAAGACCCGCTCCGTTTACCAGGCATCCGATGTTTCCATCAAGGCTTATGTAACTAAGTTTGTATTTTTTTGCTAATACTTCAACAGGCGAGAGGTCTTGATATTGGCTCATTTGCTCAAATTCCTGGTGACGGTATAAGGCGTTGTCATCAATATCCATCTTTGCGTCGAGTGCGCACAGCTTGTCATCTACCGTTACAGCCAAAGGGTTAATTTCTAATAATGAGCAGTCGTTATTGATAAAAGCATGAAAAAGATTCGTGACGAGATTGTTGAATCTTGTTGAGGATATTCCTGATATGCCTAATTTTGAGGCAATGCGGCGTATCTGAAACGGGTGAACTCCAAAAAATATATCAATCGGTTCCCTGATAATTTTATCAGGTGATTTTTTGGCAACTTCTTCTATCTCCATACCTCCCTCAATACTGGCAATCAATACCGGGGTTTGAAGGGATCGGTCAATCGTTATGGCGAGGTATAATTCATTCTTGATAGAAACGGATTCTTCAATGAGGACATAGTTGACTTCGATGCCTTTGGGGCTGGTTTGGCGTGTTACAAGATGGGCGCCAAGCATGCCTGCGGCGATTGCCTGTGCTTCAGCAGAGGTAGTGGCAAACCGGATACCGCCGCCTTTCCCCCTGCCGCCTGCAAGGACCTGTGCCTTTATGACACAGCGATTGCTGCCAATTTCCTGAAATATTTTCGGGGCGTCATGACCTTGAGATATGACCTTGCCGCGAGGGACGCAGACACCATACTTTCTGAGGATATCTTTTGCCTGAAATTCATAAACTTTCAAGGTTTATTTCAGTTTGTCAGATTTGATAAACTTCCCAAGATGGATGCGTACCTGTTCGACCATTTCCCCATCGGAGATGGAAATGATACGTCCTTCGTTGTATTGTTTATCCACCCATTCCCTGATCTTCGTTATTCCTTCATGGTGTTTGGGTATCTGTTCGTTTCCCTCTAAGCCAAAATAAATATTAATCCACTGTGCAATGCCGGCTGCGCCCGATTTGTCAGATACAGAAACACCTATCGGCCTGTTTAAAAGTTTTTTCGTGTTGAAGATGTTATAGATTTCTTCGTTCTTTAACAAACCGTCAGAATGGATACCGGCGCGGGTAACATTGAATTCTGCGCCAACCAAAGGCTGTGTCGGAGGAATTGTATACCCGACCTCATTTTTGTAATAATCCGCAATTTCCGTAATTACGGTGGTATCGATGAGTTCATCTTCGCCTCGCAATGCCATGTATTCGATTACAAGGGCCTCTATGGGCGTGTTTCCCGTGCGTTCTCCCAAACCCAGCAGGGTGCCGTTAATAGCGCCGCACCCATAAAGCCATGCGGAAGTTGCGTTGCTTACCGCCAGATAAAAATCATTGTGGCCGTGCCATTCCATGTATTCTGATGGGACACCGGCAAAGTGGTTGAGTCCATAAACAATACCAGGGACACTGCGGGGCAAAGCGGCGCCAGGATAACTGACACCCATTCCCATGGTATCACAGGCGCGTATTTTCACCGGCATTTTGCTTTCTTTGGATAATTTCATAAGCTCCTGTGCGAATGGAACGACGAAACCATAAAAGTCCGATCTGGTAATATCCTCGAAATGGCAGCGGGGGACAATACCTTCCTCCAGGGCTGCCTTCACGATATCCAGATACATCTCTACTACCTGTTTTCTGGTTTTGTTTAATTTTAAATAAATATGGTAATCCGAAGCGGAGCATAAAATACCTGTTTCCTTGAGTCCCATTTCCTTGACCAGCTTGAAATCGCTCTTTACTGCCCGAATCCATCCGGTAACCTCAGGATACTTATACCCTCGCTCAAGACATTTTACGACGGCTTCCCGGTCTTTTTCATTGTATAAAAAGAATTCACACTGGCGAATAAGACCCTTTTTCCCCCCTAATTTGTGAATCAGGTCATAGAGGTCTACAATCTGTTTCACGGTATAAGGCGGACGGGATTGCTGTCCATCCCTGAAGGTTGTATCCGTAAGCCATATTTCATCAGGCATGTTCATCGGGTTGAGCCGGTAATTGAATGGTATTTTCGGTATTTTATCGTAGGGAAATACATCCCTGAAGAGGTTGGGTTCTGTCGCATCCTGCAATTGAAAGATGTACTCTTCAGGTTCTAACGTGTTACGGCGTTTATTAAATCGAAGCATATTTGATTCCCCTTAATAAATATTTTTTATTCACAAAAACATCCGGAAAACAGCATGTTCGGGATTAGTTTTCGATTTTATATACAATGTTTTTGCAAGTCAAGTGAAATGATAGAAAATTATTGTGGATTGACATTTATAGGAAAAATTAGGATACTATACTATCCAAACTCATTTTAACGTACAGAATCTAAAATACCTTTGTTCAGCCCAGGAGGAGGATATGGCATTAAAAGCGGGTAGTTATCATTTGAATGCAAATTCAGGGAAATTATCTGTCTATACATTTAAAGAAGGATTTCTGAGCGCCGTAGCTCACGACCTGTTGATTGATGTAACGAATTTTACCATCAAACTAAGCGTTTCTGATGCCAGTGCTCAGTCTGCAAGCGTAGAAGCAGAAATTTCAGCAAATTCACTGAAAGTAGTATGCGCTATGAAAGAGGGGCAGCAGAATTATGACGCACTCAAGGAAAAAGACAAGGCAGACATTGAAGAAGCTACTTCTAAGGACGTCTTACACCCTTCCAAATATCCCACCATTAACTTCCGTTCTGCCAGTATCCATGAAAAGGATGGAACGTATCATGTAAAAGGGGAGTTGACCCTGCACGGAGTCACACGTCCCGTAGAGTTTGATGCAAAAACCACTACGGGAAAAGATTTGAAAGGAAGGGTTACCATCGCCCAAAAAGACTTTGGAATAAAGCCTTACAAAGCCTTGCTGGGGACACTCAAGGTTAAGAATGAGGTAGACATTGCCTTTGATTTGTCGTTAAGTTAAATTTATTTTTTCAAAAATTGACTTTATTTTCAGGTAAATAATTTATAAAATTGCTTTTTTAGCCAGGAAATATGGGCTTGATACTGGCGCTGAAGAATTTAACAGCGCTGGATACGGCATCGGTTTATTGATTCATTTCAATGCAGAGAGGTAAAAAGGTGGAAGACAGTAAAACAGAAAATACTAGCAGGAGAAGATTTTTGAAAATCGCATCTCACGCCATAGGGGGCACCCTGGCAGCAGGTGTTGTGGCGCCGGTTGTGGGATTGGCGATACATCCTTGGATGAAAGAAACGGTGTATGGAACAGAAGACTTCATCAATATCGGTAAGGTTGATGAATTTCCAGTCGGTGTTCCCAAGAAGATGACCATCACCTCTTCAAAGATGGATGCGTGGAATATCTTTGAAGGGTTGGCTATGGGGTCAGTGTGGGTAGTCCGGCGGGAAAATAATTCATTGAATGTATTTTCTACCAATTGCCCGCATCTCGGTTGCGGTATAAACTGGGGAGAGGACGTAAAACAGTTTTTATGCCCGTGCCATGAAGGTGTTTTTGATGTCAATGGCAAGAAAGTATCGGGGCCTTCCCCTCGCGACATGTATAGTTACGAAACGAAAATTGAAAACAATACCGTTTTGGTAAGTTATAAAAAGGTGATATAAACACAATGCGTAAATGGATAGAAGATAGAACAGGATTAAGCAATCTGTTGAAGGTCATGCTGGATGAGCCGGTTCACGGCGGGGCGAAATGGTCGTATATATTTGGAAGCGGTCTGGTATTCCTCTTCATTCTCCAGGCGGTTACCGGAATCGTAATGGCCAGTTTTTATTCACCCTCTTCGACATCTGCGTGGGGGAGCGTTTATTATCTGCAA
This sequence comes from Planctomycetota bacterium, assembly GCA_016873155.1. Taxonomy (GTDB): domain Bacteria; phylum Planctomycetota; class Brocadiia; order Brocadiales; family Brocadiaceae; genus Wunengus. The sequence goes on from VGXX01000071.1 coordinate 12,075, forward strand.
TACAAAACGTCCTTCGGCTGGTTTGTACGAGGTCTGCACCACTTTGGATCAAGCGCCATGATGATATTGGCTCTCGTGCATATGTTTCAGGTGTTTATCTTTGGCGCATATAAAAAACCGCGTGAGCTGAACTGGATTTCCGGAGTAATTCTTCTCCTGTTCCTTGCAGGGTTTGGTTTAACAGGCTATCTTTTGCCGTGGGATCAGAAGGGATATTGGGCTACGCAGGTCGCCACGAATATTATGAGCACTGTTCCCGTCATTGGGAAATACATTAAAATAATACATCAGGGCGGCGGCGATTACGGGAATTTCACAATTACGCGTTTCTACACCCTCCACGTATTCTTATTACCGCTTTCACTTGTCTTCTTCCTCTTTATCCATATAGCGCTCTTCCGGAAACACGGTGTCACTCCGTACTGGAAAATGCGTGAAGAGGTAATGAAAACCCGGGTCGACCCCTTCTGGCCGGATCAGGTATATAAAGACGTTGTATTTGCCATCGGAATGTATGCAGTGCTTGCAGGATGGGTCTTTTTGAATAAAGGGGCAGAACTCAATTCACCGGCCGATCCCACATCGAATTATCTTGCCAGACCGGAATGGTATTTCTTATTCTTATTCCAGCTCTTAAAATATTGCCAGGGAAAATTCCTGATTGTAGGCACCGTCATTGTGCCCGCGCTTGCCTTAATTTTCTTGTTTGTGCTTCCATTTATCGACAGAAATACGTCGCGATATCCGTCGAAACGAATACCATTTTTTGGCGCCGTATTTTCCGGGTTGGCGGGAGTCGTAGCATTAACTGCCCTGGCTATTCACCACGATAGTCATGACATACACATCCTTCATCAACAGGAGGATGCCGAGAAACAGACGGCAAGGGCAATAAAATTGGCGGCAAGGGGGGTGCCTCCGCAGGGGGGATTGGCTATCTTCCTCAACGACCCTGTGTCCCTTGGCGAAAAGATTTTTAAAGAAAGTTGTATTGGTTGCCACATGGTAAAAGGAGAGGGGGGAGAAACGGGTCCCGATTTTACTGATTTTGGCTCACGTGAATGGGTGTCGGAACTGTTAAAAGATCCTAAGGGCAAGAAATTCTTTAAGGAATCTGGCGCTATGCCTCCGGTAAAACAGCCTGATGAATCGCTCCGGGACATGGCCGAATTCTTATTGAGCCAATCGGGAGGTTTACACAATCAAAGCGCCGATAGGCTGGAGAGGGGAAAAGAACTGGTTCTCAAGGGAAATTGCGTTATTTGCCACCCCATCGGCGATAAAGATGCAAAAAAGATTGCTCCGAACCTGACAGGGTATTTATCTGAAGAATGGTTGAAGGAATTTATTAAGAATCCATCCGACCCCAAATTCTATGGCACGCGGAATAAGATGCCCGGTTTTGACAAGCTTTCTGAGAGAGAACTGGATGCGCTTATCCAATATTTGATTTCCTTGTCAAAAGATCGGATTTTAGTTTCTGAAAAGGAAGAAGGAAACAAGAAGAGAAAATACGTCTTTGGCCAAACCGCTCCGAGGTCAATAACAGCTTTTAAAAGTGTTAGGCACCTAAAATTTCTTTGACCTCTTTTACCAGAATCGGCAAATGATTTTCAACCGCCTTCCAAACAATCATCTCATCTATGATATCATACCCGTGTATTAAAATATTTCTGAACCCTATAATACGGTGATACCCTGAAACTTTTCCTACCAATTCTGTATCAATTTGTCTAATCCTGTTAAGGGCTTCTCCAATAATCTCAAAATCCCTCTCAACCGCTCGTTGTGTAATCGGACTGTTTTGATATGCCTTGAAGTCCATCCCATGAGTAAAAATTTGTATCTCTTCTGCTGCCTGAAGAATATCAATAAGGCTTTTTCTTGTCTCGTCGTTCATAAACAATAGTCCTTGTCTTCTCGACTCTTTCCCTGAAAACTGGGTTTCTGAATGGTTTATCTACAACAAGATCGACTTCCCGCCCAAATAACTTCTCCAATTGCTCTTTTAGCTCAAAGTATTTCTCAAAAAGGTCAATGTTTTCGTCCGAATCAAAAACTACCAGTATATCAACATCACTGCTTGGTGAAAAATTTTGAGTCAAAGCCGATCCGTAAATACCGAGGCGTTTTACTGGTAATAAACGACAAATGCGTTCAATTTCCGGTTTGAGTTTTATTAAATCAATCATAGCAATATTATTACTTTTTATTGAGAATTATTCAATTCATTTCTGCCTAACGTCCGCCCGACCTGCGCGCTTCAGAGCGTCAGACTCCGGGTGTCAGTTGGAAGACTGTGTTCACTGTGAACTGCCGCTTCCGCCAAGTGCCTGCGCCCAGCCTGGAAAATAAAAACTGAGAAGGGTCACCTATCTTAAGCATTAAATATTGATATTTCTATTGAGTTATTATAGTGATTTCTAGCCAATTATTTAAGAATTAAGATGTGGTCTTCACACTTCCCCTTTAAGAGAAACCCCCAACAAACCCCCTGTGTTTTGATCTGCGATATTGAATTACCACCCAGCCCATTCCGCAGGTTTGTATTATACTGCAAACGAATCATATAATTAAGAAAACATGGTTGATTATATTTCACAAAAGGTATAAACTACAACAGAATTTAGGTGATGCATACATGCTATATCTCACACAAATGACGTAAAATAATGCAATAATTGAGCAATCTAATTATAAGTTGGCCATAAAAAGGAAAACATGGGGTTTATAAATGGCAGATAACTTTGAGCGCTTTGTTTCCGAGTCGACGAAGTTGCATCAAGAGACCTTAGTTGAGCAAATTAGACTTAGCGAAGATGTTAATAAATATTCAACTTGGTTTCTTGGGTTGTCTACCGTCTGTGTTGGTCTTCTTATCAGTCGATTTGAGTCTATAGTACAGAAATCATGGATAGGCCTGGATTGTATTAAACTGGCTCTCTTTAGAGAGGTCATGGGGTCAAACCTTCACAGGTTGTCCGAGAATGTGGCCAATAAACAAAAACAAACAACAAAGAAATTGTGTGTAAAGTAAATGCGATCGATAAACAAGTCAAAAATTGTTTAAGATTTTTCCTTCCAAATCATAATTTTCTA
>VGXX01000072.1 GCA_016873155.1 Planctomycetota bacterium
AAAAAAGAGGGAAATAAATAATGGGATATTTTTCTATCGGTAAAAAAATCATAATTTTAAGTTCTTTTGTTCTCATAAGTTCAATCGGTGGTGTTGCTGTTGCGAAGGACTTCGATACTTCTCCGCGCGACCAGGCATTTTTGCTGTCTCCTAAAAAGACGTTTGAATACTATTGTTCGCCGTGTCACGGGGCGAAAGGTAAAGGAGACGGTACCTTCTTTACGATTGATTTGAAGCCTAAGCCTCGAAACTTCCTTGATACGGAATACATGAAAAAAAGGACGGATGACCAATTGATAAAATCCATTACGGACGGATCGAAATCGGTGGATAAATCTAATCTTTGCCCTCCTTGGGGAAAAACACTCATAGAAAAAAGGATTAAGGAACTGGTTGCTTTTATACGGAATCTTTCAGCAGAGGAAGCTGAAAAGCCGGTAGTTGCAGCAAAAGAAGCAGTTGTTGAAGTTAAGGCGTCCGGTGCATTTAAATCATCGGTGCGTTGGTTATTTCTTGTTGTGATTACCCTGGCTTTGGCAATCGGCGCTATTGGTGAATGGAAGAAGCTCAGGAAGGAATCGTTACCGCGGTAGAATATAACCAGTTCAAAACATCTTTATGTATAAAAAGATATTCGTTGCAATTGACAATTCATGCCATTCGAATCACTGCATTGATTTAGGAATCAAGCTCTCCCAAAAATTCAATTCCCTGTTAGTGGGATGCCATGTCTATGACGCATCGTTGCATCAAAGACGGTTTCGTGATATGGAAAAAGGTTTGCCGCCGCAATACCAGGACGAATCCGTTCTCCAGCGACAGCGAGATCTCCATACTTCCTTGATTAACCAGGGACTCAAGTTGATTTCTGAGTCATATCTGGATGTGTTTAATGAAAAATGCCGTGAGGCTGCTGTGCCCCACAAAAGTCTTTTATTGGAAGGCAAGAATTATTATGAAATTATTAAGGAGGTGCAGAGAGAACACTACGACCTGGTGATTCTGGGCGCTCAAGGATTGGCTGCTGTGGACAATAGCACGCTGGGAAGCGTTTGTGAGCGTGTTGTCAGGCGAATCAAGACGGACATACTGGTGGTGAAAAATGGTTGTTTCGAGGGAGGCGCAGTAGTTGCAGTTGATGGAAGCGCGCGGTCTGTCGCCGGTGTGAAGTCTGCTATATCGTTTACCCGGCAGTTTAATCTGAAACTTGATTCCGTTTCTGTATTTGATCCTCATTATCATAGAGTTGCATTTGGAAGTATCGCAAAGGTGCTTTCAAAGGAAGCAGGGCAAATTTTCAGATTTAGGGAACAGGAAACACTCCACGAAGAGATTATCGATAAAGGGCTGGCAAAAATTTATCAGGGACACTTAGACCGGGCTAATCACATGGCAAGCGATGCCGGTATTGAGATGAATTCTGTCTTGTTGGATGGCAAGCCTTATGATCAAATACTCAAATTTGTTTTCAAAGCACAACCGTCATTACTGATTGTAGGTCGTACGGGTGTTCATGACACAAATGGACTGGATATTGGCAGTACGACAGAAAATTTGCTGCGATTGTCTCCGTGCAATGTCTTGCTTGCGGGGGGAAATGTAGAGGCTGAGTGCGGGGCATCTGCTGCTGGTTCGGAATTTCAAAGAGTATCAATACATAGTAAAGATTCTGCGGTTAAGAATTATAGCCAACTGCATAGCGAAAATGGATTCGAAGGGTTTTCCGGGAAGGTTCCGGGAGATTACGAAAAACGTCCCACAAAAGTACATGATCCCGTTGTTTGGACGCAAGAAGCCAAAACACAAACAGAACGCATTCCTTCATTCATTAGGAACATGATCAGGACAAAAATAGAAAAATATGCCAGGGAGAAGGGTTGCAAAGAGATAACGACCGAGATTGTTGATGAGGCAAAAAGCAAGCTCATGAACGATACCTCATTTCACAAAATTTGACAAATCGCTTTTTGCAGGTAAAATTAATGGCATTAGATAGGTTCGATTATTATCGGTCGTATTAGGATTGTTTCCGAGTTGCACTATGTATTTCAATAGAGAAATGTTATACAAGAAATCCGTAATAAAAGTTAGTATCTCTAATTTTCATAGTATAGTGAAAATAAACAACTAAGGTACATATTTTATATATTGTGTGTTGTTTTAAAATGAGGAACGAAATTTGCCAAATTGTCTCTATGTATTCGAAATTTGGGATTGATATTTCGTGGAAATTTTAACAGGTTTTTGTAAACGGCACGGGATTATAAGGAGGGGAGTTTATGAAAAAAGGGTTTTCGTTGTTGAAATATAGTTTACCCCTGCTTGGGGCAGCTTTTCTTAGCGCAACGTTGTTTGCGGCTGAGGAAACAGCTCCTGGGGTGAAGGGCGCGAGCGAAGAGGAATTTACCCCCGCTAAAGAAGTATTGACTGTGAAATACGTACAACTGGACAAACCCTATCACATGGATGTGGAATCATTGAAGGGCGCTTTTAAAGATGCAAACCCGGTTAAAGTTCCGCTCCAAAAACAGGATAAGGCGTTTCCTAATGGCGGAGGTTCTGTGACCGGCGCAGAAGTAAAGGCGATACACGATGGGATTACAATTTATTTCCAGATAACCTGGAGCGATCCAACGAAGAACGCCAGGTCGATTGCCGTTCAGGAGTTCAGGGATGCAGTGGCTTTGATGTTTCCTTTAGGTGCGGTGGAAATAACGCCAGCGGAACATTTTAGTCCAAGGATGGGTGATAGGGAAAAACCGACAAACCTCTGGCACTGGAAGGCTGACTGGGAGGCGGATTTGCTTGTTAAGGGCGAATTGGAAGATGTAGAGGTGCAGTATCCGAATATGCACGATGATTTCAATTTCAACCCTTACAGCGCTTACTATCACAGAGAATTGATAACAAGCGTGGAAGTTTTATCGGGTGGAAGGGCTGCCAACAATTTGCTTTCCCAGCCAGGACGCGGTAGAACGGTGGAAGATTTAAATGCAGAAGGTTTTGGTACGCTTACTACGCAAGACCATCAGGACGTAAATGGATGTAGCCATTATGAGGATGGTGTGTGGACGGTAATTATGTACCGTTCATTAATTACACAGGATCCACATGACGTGCAGTTTGTACCGGGTGGAAATGCATTTTATAATATGGCGGTATGGAATGGTGGCGAACAAGATAGAAATGGACAAAAAAACATATCTACTCAATGGCATCCTGCAACGCTGGAAAAGGTTGCTTGGCAATAGTAGACTCTCTTTAGGATAAAGAATTTAAGGAGGATTGAAAAATGACGTTAGTACATAACTGGCACTTAGGGAGACGCATGGAGTATCCCTATTTTGAATCCAGACCCAAACGGCAATTTGCAGCCATATTCAACATCAACAGGTGTATTGCCTGTCAGACGTGCACCATGGCCTGTAAGAGTGCGTGGACTTATAACAAGGGTCAGGAGCATATGTGGTGGAACAACGTGGAAACCAAACCGTATGGCGGTTATCCGCAATCCTGGGATGTTAAGACGCTAAAGTTGATTGATAATGGTGAGAATACCTGGTATACCGATGAGAAAGATGAAAAATTATCTCCTTATGGCGTTTATGAAGGCGATACCATATTTGAAGCTGCCGCGAAGAAGAATATAAATCAGTGGGCTGTTGGATACATTCCGGAAGATAAGGAGTGGAGGTCTCCGAATTTTGGCGAAGACGTTGCAAAAAGTAATAAGCCGGATGAATACTCTTCGTTACCCGAACACAGCCGGTGGTTCTTTTATATGCAGAGACTTTGCAATCATTGCACCTATCCTGGTTGTTTGGCGGCATGTCCGAGGAAGGCTATATACAAGAGAAAAGAAGATGGGATTGTCCTTATTGACCAGAAGAGATGCAGGGGCTACAGAAAATGTGTAGAGCAATGCCCGTATAAGAAACCCATGTTCAGGGGGTTGACGAGAGTAAGCGAGAAATGCATTGCCTGTTATCCCAGGATTGAAGGGCGTGATCCGTTAACAAAGGGACGACCAATGGAAACCAGATGTATGGCGGCCTGTGTAGGTCAAATTCGTTTGCAGGGATTTTTGGATGATAATCCAAAAAATCCGGTTACGTGGCTGATCAGGCATGACAAGCTGGCCCTGCCGCTTTATCCTCAGTTTGGGACAGAACCTAACATCTACTATATTCCGCCAAGATGGGCGCCAAGGTCGTATTTAAGGCAGATGTTCGGCCCGGGTGTAGATGAAGCAATTGATAAATTTATGGTGCCTTCTCGCGAAAGACTTGCGGTTATGTCATTATTCAGGATGGCGCAATCCATTATATTCGAATACAAGATTGAGGAAGGCCCGAAAGTTTTTGAAACGACGATTCACGGTAAGAAGTTTGAGATGTATAATGACACCGTTATTGGATATGGTGAGGATGGTCAAGAAATTGTGAGAACTACTATCGAAGAACCTATCCATATCAGAGACCCGAAACATTACAATTCAATTTAGAATTGAGGTTTATTATGGGAGTTGATAGTAGTAGTCTTTTGGATCAACAAGTTGCATCAAGCGTAACAAATTTGCTTACACGGAGCGCAACGTATCAGATTTTGTCAACGTGCTTTCTTTATCCTGAAGAAAAAAATCTTTCCATACTGAAAAGTCCTGATTTCCAGGAACACGGGAAGGATTTGGTGCGCTGTTACGAGGGTATCGACGATGGTGTGGAGTTAAAAAGGTGTTTAAAAGAAGTAGTGGAGTTGTTTGGTGGCACAACCATTGAAACCTTACAAAAGGTATATCAGTGTATTGTCGGACACACCATGTCGAAAGAGTGCCCTTTATACGAAACCCAATATGGCGCGGCTCATGTGTATCAACAGGTGCATGAGCTTGGTGATATTCAAGGCTTTTATAAGGCATTTGGTCTCGATATTTCCGATATAGAGAAGGAACGATGCGACCATATTAGTGTTGAGATGGAGTTTATGCACTACTTGTTGTACAAGCAGGCGTACGCCATGGAAAACCACGGAGATGAAAAGGCGCAGATATGCGTGGACGCACAAAAGAAATTCCTGAAGGAGCATATAGGCAAATGGGCGCCTCTTTTCGCGGTCCTTTTTGGTAGAAAGGCAGTTGAAGGTTTTTATTGTGCTGTTTCTGCTTTGACAAAAGAGTTCTTGCGATTGGAAATGAAATTAATGGATGTTACAACAGAGATATATAAGGAGTCCGATCTCAATCAGGAGGCAGTGGCTGGCGCTTCCGATGAGTGTTTGTCTTGCGCATCTTCTGAAGATTTCAATGAGGAATGATTATGAAGCTGGAATTTGATCCAAGTTTGATTGAAGAAGTAATATTTGGAGAATTAAAAGCCAGGGAGGAAAAAGGGGATTTTTCGCTTACTCTCGAATATCATTCCTGTATTGATCCGGTTTACGAAAATTTTCCATTAGATGAAAGACCTTCGCAGTTTAAAAAGATTGAGTGGGATTTCTTTAAAAAAATCGAGTTTCCAAAAGTAATAAAAGAGATTTTTGATGAATTTCCTGAGCTTGAAGGAAAGGCTTGTGGGGGGGTGATTGCGAAGGCAGTGAATCCATTTGATGAGGGTTCTTATCTTACAAAAGGAATGAACCAGGAGGCTGGTCAAAAAAGGATTGTTGTTAAACTGTTGCCAGACCGTTTCCAGGATATTTCTTATCTAAGAAAACTGGTCAGGCATGAATTGATGCATGCCTCTGACATGCTCAGTGAATCATACGGCTATCGTGATGAACGACTCGGTGGCAATCCTATGGAAGAAAGTATCGTTAAGGAACGATATAGCGCCTTCTGGGATATTTACGTCGATAGCCGGTTAATCAGGAAAGGGAAAGAAACATTATCCGATAAAGAGGGAAGATATAGAGAATTTGAATCGTTCTATAAAAAGATTCCTGATGAAGTGAAAACTGCAATTTTTGATGTCCTCTGGCAAGACGAGAATTTAACGCATGATAAAATACTGGGGCTGGCAAAAGATGTGAATGAGGTAATAAAGATTTCTGAGGGACTGCCAATAAAGCATACTCTTAAAAAGAAAAAAACCATCTTGCCTGGCGCTCAATGTCCGCTTTGCCAATTTCGTACTTATCACTGGACGGAAAATATTGAACAAGATGCTTACCTTGTGGATGCTATCAAAAAGGATTTTCCCGATTGGGAGCCAGGGGACGGCGTATGTGGACAATGTATTGAGGCTTACAAGGTAAGAATCACTGTTTGTTAATATCATAATGATAGTTAAAACTTTTTATATAAATTGTTTTACATTGAGAAAGGAGTAGGAAATTATGAAACTTACCAGGAGAACTTTCCTACAAATGGCAGGCGCGACAGGCGCAACCTTTACCGTTGCAAATAAGGCAATGGCATTTCGGTTACTGAAGCCTGCTGTGGAAGTGGGAAATCCGTTGGATGCCTATCCTGATCGCGCATGGGAAAGTGTGTATCGTGACCAGTACAGGTATGATCGTACCTTTACCTTTACTTGTTCGCCGAACGACACCCATGCCTGCAGGGTAAGGGCATTTGTAAGAAATGAAGTGGTTATGAGGGTCGAGCAAAACTACGACCATCAGAATTACTCTGACTTGTATGGAAACAAGGCCACGAGAAACTGGAACCCGAGGATGTGTCTGAAGGGGTATACCTTCCATCGCAGAGTTTATGGGCCATATAGGTTAAGATATCCAATTATCAGAAAGGGTTGGAAACAGTGGGCGGACGACGGATTTCCGGAATTGACGCCGGAAAATAAATCGAAATACATGTTCGATGCAAGAGGGCAGGACGAGTTTTTGAAGGCGTCATGGGACGAAGCTTTCACCTATGCGTCTAAGGGGATTCTCCATATTACCAAGAAATATAGCGGCGAAGAAGGCGCTAAAAAACTTATAGAGCAGGGATATCCGAAAGAGATGGTTGATCCCATGAAGGGCGCCGGTACCAGGACATTCAAGGGCCGTGGCGGTATGGGTCTTTTGGGCGTGATTGGTAAATATGGAATGTACAGGTTTAACAACATGCTGGCGTTAGTAGATAGTCATAACAGGGGCGTTGGAGCTGACAAGGCGTTAGGTGGAAGGAACTGGTCGAACTACACATGGCATGGCGATCAGGCTCCTGGTCATCCGTTTTCTCATGGATTGCAAACTTCCGATATCGATATGAATGATATCCGGTTTACCAAGCTGCTTATCAAGACAGGGAAGAATCTCATTGAAAACAAGATGCCCGAAGCTCACTGGGTTACCCAGGTTATGGAGAGGGGGGGAAAGATTGTCGTCATCACACCAGAATATAGCCCCTCATCTCAAAAAGCTGATTACTGGATACCGATCAAGTGCAACACCGATACAGCGCTTTTCCTGGGCTTAACGAAGATACTGATGGATGAGAAGTTGTATGATGCGGATTATGTGAAGAAGTTTACGGACTTCCCACTGCTTGTCAGAACAGATACATTGAAGAGATTGCAAGCCAAGGATATCTTCCCTGATTATAAGTTGGAAGATATTTCTCACGGTCCGAGTTACAAAATTCAGGGATTGCATGACGACCAGAGGGAAATTATAGGGGATTTTGTAGTTTGGGATGCAAAAACGAATAGTCCAAAACCGATTACCAGGGACGACGTCGGTGATAAACTGGTGGCTAAAGGGATTGACCCTGTCCTTGACGGTACATTTAAGGTAAAAACTGTTGATGGTAAAGAGGTTGAGGTCATGCCCCTCTTTGAGATGTATAAGATTCATCTGAAGGATTATGATATTGATACGGTGGTTGAAATAACCAACTCACCAAAGGAATTAATACAAAGGTTAGCGCACGATATTGCAACTATAAAACCAGTAGCAATCCATTACGGTGAGGGTATCAATCACTGGTTCCATGCAACGTTAATGAATAGATCGACGTATTTGCCGTTAATGCTAACGGGAAATGTGGGTTATAATGGCTCTGGTTCTCACACATGGGCAGGGAATTACAAGGCTGCCAATTTCCAGGCCTCCAAGTGGAGTGGTCCAGGCTTCTATGGTTGGGTGGCTGAAGATGTATTTAACCCAAATCTCGATCCAAATGCACCAGCTACTGAATTAAAGGTAAAGGGTCGTGCCTATGATGAAGAAGTAGCATACTGGAATCATAATGACCGGCCATTGATTGTTAATACGCCGAAGTATGGTCGTAAATGCTTCACGGGTAAAACACATATGCCAACACCGACAAAGATCATGTGGTTTACCAATGTAAACTTGATTAATAATGCAAAGCATGTATATCAGATGCTGAAGAATGTGAATCCCAATATCGAACAGATTATGTCAACCGATATTGAGATGACGGGTTCCATAGAGTATGCAGATTTTGCATTCCCGGCAAATTCCTGGATGGAGTTTGAGACTCACGAAATTACCAGTTCATGTTCAAATCCTTTTGTACAGATTTGGAAGGGTGGTATAAGGCCGGTGAATGATTCCAAGGATGACGTGATGATCCTTGCTGGTATGGCTGCAAAACTTGGTGAATTGCTCAGGGATATGAGATTCAGGGATTTCTGGAAATTTGCCTTGGAAGGCAGGCCGGAGGTGTATATTCAGAGGCTGTTAGACGGCAGTACGACTTTGAAGGGATACAACTTTGAGGATATAGTGAATGGCAAATATGGTGAACCTGGAGTCGCTCTTATGAATTACCGGACTTATCCAAGACAGCCATTCTGGGAACAGGTGCATGAGAGTATTCCGTTTTATACTCCACACGGAAGGTTACAGGCATACAATGATGAATCCGAAATTATTGAGTACGGTGAGAACTTTATCGTCCATCGTGAAGGTCCGGAGGCAACGCAATATTTACCAAACGTCATTGTAAGCACGAATCCATATATCCGTCCTGATGACTATGGAATACCTGAGAGCGCGGAACATTGGGATGAGAGGACTATTAGGAATATCAAAAAATCTTGGTCTGATGTGAAGCAAACTAAGAATTTCTTGTGGGAGAAAGGCTATAAATTCTACTGTGTGACCCCGAAATCCAGACATACAGTGCATTCGCAATGGGCTGTAACAGACTGGAACTTTATCTGGAACAACAACTTCGGTGATCCGTACAGGATGGATAAAAGGATGCCGGGCGTGGGTGAACACCAGATCCACATCAATCCGGAAGCGGCTAAGGATTTAGGTATCAATGACGGAGATTATGTCTATGTGGATGCAAATCCTGCTGACAGACCATATGAGGGTTGGAAGCCAAACGATCCGTTCTATAAGGTGTCAAGGCTCATGCTGAGGGCAAAGTATAATCCTGCCTTTCCGTATGGGGTAACCATGATGAAACACTCCTCATTCATTGCTACAGAAAGAACGGTAAAGGCACATGAAACCAGACCTGATGGAAGGGCGCTGGCAGCGGGAACAGGATATCAATCCAGTTTCCGTTACGGTTCTCAGCAAAGTATTACCAGGGATTGGTCTATGCCGATGCACCAGCTTGACAGTCTGTTCCATAAAGCAAAGATTGGAATGAAGTTTGTCTTCGGTTTTGAGGCGGATAACCATGGTATCAATACTGTTCCCAAAGAGACCTTGGTGAAGATTACGAAGGCAGAGGACGGTGGTATTGGCGGAAAAGGAGTCTGGGACCCTGTGAAGACTGGTTATACCGCAGGCAACGAGAATGACTTTATGAAGAAGTATCTTGGCGGTGAGTTGATAAAAGTGGAAAAGGCATAAGATAGATTATGTAAGGTTAAAAACGAGCTAACAGATGCTATGTAAAACATTTGTTAGCTCGTTTAATTTTGGGATTTCTTAAATTTTGTGTAAAGGAGAAAAGAATTTATGAAAAAATATTTGATTGCCGGGATACTTGCAGCGTCTTGTGTTGTATTTTCTTACAATTCTTGTGTTTGGGCTCAGGCCGAGGAAGCGAAGGTGTTGACGCCTGAACAGATGGCCGAAGCGGCGAAGAAGCTGGAAGAGGCGCAGCAAAAGTTAAAGAAGGTAGTTAAAAATTTACCAAAGGTGGACAATGCAGGTTCTATTACAGGCGTTGTAACTTGTCAGAAGATGAGGAATAATGCAGATGCGATAGTTTATGTCGAAAAAGTTGGGGATAATAAATTTGAACCTCCTGCGGAGCATGCAATTATTGACCAGCTCAATCTTACCTATGTGCCCCGTGTTGTAGCCATGCAGAAGGGTACCACAGCGGACTTCCCTAATAGCGACGCAGTTCGACACAATGTGTTTTCTCCTCCCACGGCTGCCTTGCAATTTAATTTGGGTACGTATCCAACAGGTGTTGTTAAAGAAGTGCTTTTCGATGTTGTAGGAGAGACTCCTCTTCTTTGCAACGTACATGCTGAAATGGCGGGATATGCGGTTGCCTTTGAAAACCCATATTTTGCAGTCACGGATAAAGACGGAAACTATACCATCGAAGGCGTTCCGCCGGGGAAATACGTTGTTAAGACATGGCATGAGAAACTGAAAGACGTGTCTCAGGAGGTTACTGTAGAAGCAGGGAAGGCTACCACTTCCAATTTTGACTTAAAGAGAAGAAGATAATTTGTGGGTTAAGGCGTTATGCCTTATGGGCATATTTGTTTATGCCCTTTACATAGAATTCCAGTGAGGTGTAAGCCTCACTGGAATTTTTTTTGTTTACGTAAACGCCACAGGGATAATCGTAACTGATTTAAAAGCTAAATATAAAAGCAAAAAGGTGCTTGACAAGTTTGCATTTGACAAAGTCTGCAAGTTACTAATATAATTAAATATCTTAAAATTAGTGCTTCATGAGCCATTATTATGCAATTTTCTGAATTAGATTATTAAACTTACCGGAAATTATATGATTCAACGACGTAAAACAAGAGTAGTTGCTGCAGGCGGGGTGATGATTGGCGGAGATAATCCAGTGTCCGTGCAGACAATGACCAAGACACACACGGAGGACATCGATGCCACCGTTCAGCAGATTAAAGAGCTGGAATCAATTGGTTGTCATATCATTCGTGTGGCAGTTCCTACGATTGTTTCGGCAAAATGTCTTGGCGCCATTAAGAGGCAAATAAAAATCCCGCTGGTTGCCGACATACACTTTGGGCATCACCTCGCACTTGAAGCCATTGCGCAGGGGGTCGATAAAATAAGAATTAATCCTGGAAACATGAAGGACAGGAAAAAACTGGAAGAGGTCGTAAAAGCGGCAAAAGACAGGGGTATTCCCATTCGTATCGGAGTGAATTCGGGTTCAGTGCGCGGCGAAGGCGATGAACATGAAAAACTAACCACGCTGATGGTTAAAACGGTCTTGCAGTATTGCGAGCATTTCGAATCGCTGGGATTTAAAGATATTGTGCTTTCACTCAAGGCGTCCGATGTGCCTTCAACTCTGGACGCATACCGGTCTATAGCTACACAATGTGATTATCCCTTGCATTTGGGCGTTACAGCGGCTGGACCGCCGAGTCTGGCGACAATAAAGTCTGCTATTGGTATAGGCGGGCTGCTCTCCGAGGGTATCGGTGATACCCTGCGGGTCTCTTACACGGGTGCGTCTGAATTGGAGGTGAAGGCAGGATATGATATTTTAGAGGCATTGGGGCTTCACAAGCGGGAGGGAGCGGAGCTTATTTCCTGTCCCACCTGTGGCCGGTGTGAAATCGATTTGGTGAATATTGTGGAACGGGTGAGGCAGCGCTTGCCGGGCGATAAAAAGAATCTCCAGATCGCTATCATGGGATGCGTGGTAAACGGCCCCGGTGAAGCCCGTGAGGTCGATATTGGTATTGCAGGCGGCAAGGGTTTTGGATTCCTTTTTAAGAAGGGTGAGAAAGTGCGAAAGATACCAGAAGACCGTATGGTGGATGAGCTTTTGGAAGAAATCGCCCACATGTCGTAAAATGAAAAATATCGTTGTCTTAGGTTCTACAGGTTCTATCGGTAAAAACACCCTTGAGGTTGCCAGGAATTTAAAGGATAAATTCCGGGTGATCGGTCTCTCATCGAATTCGCGCTGGGAGCTTTTGGCGGAGCAGGTCGATGAGTTCAAACCCGCATACGTTGCCTTAAACGATTCTCAATTAGGCGAAAAGCTGAAACGCCGCTTTCCTGATAATCACCTGAAAGTACTGACCGGAAACAAATGTCTGGAAGAAATTGTTTTGAACGCAGATGTTGATGTCGTAGTCTCTGCAGTGGTTGGGGCTGTTGGTTTGCCGGCGGCTATAGCGACTGTGCAGCAAGGGAAGACCCTTGCGTTGGCCAACAAGGAGTCGCTGGTTATGGCTGGTCATATCGTGATGTCCCTGGCCGGGAAAAACCAGATTTTGCCTGTGGACAGTGAACATAGCGCTATATTCCAGTCTCTTCAGTCGGGTAAACCGGGTGAAATTAAGCGCGTTATTATCACAGCGTCAGGCGGTCCTTTTTATGACTACCCGAAGGACAAGCTTCCCGATGTAAGTCCAGCACAGGCGCTCAAGCATCCTACGTGGCAGATGGGACAAAAAATTACCATAGATTCCGCCACTCTGATGAATAAGGCGCTGGAGATTATTGAGGCGAAATGGCTGTTTAATTTGAAGGCAGAACAAATAGACGTTGTGATACATCCTCAATCTATAATTCATTCAATGGTTGAGTTTTGCGATGGGTCGGTTGTTGCTCAGATGGGGATGCCTGACATGAAGGTGCCTATACAGTATGCCTTAACGTATCCCGAAAGGATGCCCCTGAGCGTTCAACCATTAAATTTATCAGATATAGGAAGTCTCACCTTTAAGAAGCCGGACATGGAAAAGTTTCCGGCTTTAAGGCTTGGTTATGAAGCTGCCAGAGAAGGCGGTACGATGGGGGCGACGCTTAATGCTGCCAATGAAGTTGCCGTGCAAGCCTTTCTGAATGGTCAGATTAAGTTCACGGAAATCGCAACCTCTGTAGAAAAAGTAATAAACAATCATCATTATATTAAAAATCCTTGCCTGGAGGATGTTTTAACCGCAGACGCCTGGGCAAGACGGGAGATCAAAAAATGCCTTATGTAAACGTATCAACCAATGTCCTATTGGTAATTGTGGGTATTGGGTTGCTTATCTTTATCCATGAACTCGGCCATTTTCTGGTGGCAAAAAAAATAGGAGTTCGAGTCCTGGCCTTTTCGCTGGGTTTTGGGCCCGCTCTATTTAAAAAGACGTGGGGAGAGACAGAGTACCGTCTTTCCTTGGTTCCGCTTGGGGGGTATGTCAAACTGGCCGGGGAAGGTCCGGAAGAGGAAAAGACGGGCGCATCGTGGGAATTTTCGTCCAAGAGCGCCGGACAGCGCGCATCGGTGTTTGTGGCTGGTGTTGCATTAAATGCCGTTCTGGCCTTCATTGCATTTATCGTTGCCTTCCAGATCGGAGTGCCTTTTATTACCCCCGATGTAGGTCAGGTTATGCCTGGCTGGCCTGCGTGGGAGGCAGGGATTCAGCGTGGCGATAAGATTGTTGAGATTGATGGAAGTAAAGACCTGGATTTTGAAGACCTCTTTACCATTGTTGCCCTCAGTAACCCTGCTGCAGGTGTTTCTCTCAAAATCGAGCGGGACAATAAGTCTTTTGACGTAACCGTCATGCCTAAGTACGATGAAGAGCACGGTATCCAGCGCATTGGAATCATGCCGGCCACAAGTCTGGAAATTGATAAAATATTTGCCTTCGATAATAATGATGCTCCGGCCAGGGATGCAGGTATACAGGTCAAGGATATCGTGACCGCTGTAAATGGTAAACGGATTTCCACAGAGGACGAATTTCGTGAGGCAGAGGCTATGAATCCGGGGAAGGAAATTTCGCTTACGGTACTGCGGGATAATAAAGAGGTTGAACTAAAAGTAACTCCTTCCAGGGTCACCCGGTGGATGCTTGGTATTTCCTGCGCCACGGCTATTCTGGACGGTGTGAAAAATAACAGCATTGCCAGTAACGCCGGTTTCATGAAAGGTGACGAGGTCATTGAAATTAATTCAATACCCGTGACAGGATTTTCGGATATCAGGAAACTCGTTGTTGAATCGAAAGATGAGACATGTATCGTTACGGTTAAAAGAAATAATACGGTTAATTTGATTGAAATTCCATTCAAGGACGAGAAGGCGAAGGAAGAATTTCTGGGGAGTCTGACACCTTTTTATGGGTTGAAGGTTGATTCGCTTGTTGAAGGATTCCCTGCCGAGAAAATTGGTTTAAAGCCGGGCGATAGGATTGTTTCTATTGACGAAAGAGAAATAAAAGAGTGGAATACCCTCCTGCAAATGGTAATGGCGGGGCAGGGGAAACCCATGGTGATTGAGTGGATGCGTGGGAATGAGCGATTTGTATCCACCATCGAACCGCAGAAGGACGAAAAGAGCGCTGCAGGCCGTATCGGTGTAAAATTCAGGGAAAAGACAGAAGTCAAACAATATGGTTTGTTCGGCTCATGCATCGTAGGCACAAAAAAGGCTATTATTAACGTTCAGAGACTCTATCTCACCTTAAAGGGCTTCTTTTCTCAAAGACTTTCGACGAAGAATGTCGGAGGTTTTATCCTCATTGCCCAGGCATCGTATGAGTCGGCAAAAGTGGGTTTTGGCAAGCTGGTGTATTTCCTGGGTATCCTGAGTCTCCAGCTTGCGCTCTTAAATATCCTGCCCATCCCCGTGCTGGATGGCGGTCACTTGCTGTTTTTGGCAATTGAGCGGATTAAGGGTTCTCCCGTAAGCCAGAGGACGCTCTCTATTGCCCAATATATAGGCTTTGGCCTCATCATTACCCTGGTAATTTATGCCACACGCAACGACATTATGCGGTTGCTGACACTTTAAAAAATTGTAATAGTTTACCCACCACTTGTCCCTCCCTGGAGGGGCAAGGGGTGGGTTCCTCTGCTGAATTCAAGAATTCAAATGGCAGAACTAATAGACGTCACCATCCCCGGCCAAAAAAAAAGCCACCCGTTAAAGGATGTTACCATCATCGGTCGCGCAT
>VGXX01000073.1 GCA_016873155.1 Planctomycetota bacterium
GGAGATAATGTGAAGGTAAACGTAGAGTTGTTGACGGCGGTGGCGATGGACGAGGGGTTAAGGTTTGCAATTCGAGAAGGTGGAAAGACCGTTGGCGCCGGTGTCGTTACTAAGATTATTGAATAAACAATCGGGAATACATGCATGCGTGAATATGTGACAATGATATGTAAAGATTGTTCTAATAGAAATTATAGAACACCTAAAAAGACACAACAGACTGAAAAGATGGAATTGAAAAAGTTTTGTAAGTATTGTAGAAAACATACGGCTCATAAAGAGTATAAGAAGTAGCTTTGGATTTAGTTAAGTTATATCTTAGCGCAAAAATAAAGGTCTGTAGCTCTAATTGGTAGAGCACCGGACTCCAAATCCGGCTGTTGGGGGTTCGAGTCCCTCCAGACCTGCCATATAATGAGGTGTTTGGTATGTCATTTTTGGGAATATATAGAAGAGGACACGGAGTATATAGCAGGATTGCTGTTGGGATAGCACTGGGGTTGCTAGCGCTTTTTGCTTCTATTTCTTTGTATAATGTTTTGATAGACCTGCCAAATATCGCTGAAGGTGTTAAAGTTCCGCTGGTCGATATTGGTTTAACGTGGGGATTGATTAGCGCTTTTGCACTTTTTATTTTTTTGGGATTTTTGATAGGTATCTTTGTTGCCGGTCTTGAAACGGGAATTAGTCCATTAGATGCAGGCGGTAAAAAGACGATCGGTTTTTTAATTGATACCCAAGGTGAGCTTCAGAAGGTTTCTTGGCCCACGAGATATGAGCTAGTCGGTTCAACGGCAGTTGTGATTGTGTCGGTTATTGTAATCGGGATATTTATCCTGGGGGTCGATTGGTTTGTGTCTACAATTATGGGGTATATAGGCGTGTTATAATTTTAGCAAACTTGGGTTAAGGGATGAGTATAGCATGATCCGCATGTAACGCTTAAGTAGAATGAAAGAGATTCCTCATAACTGTCAACTCTTTTAATTCCTACCGGGTTGAAAATTGAAAAATATCTATATATATACGGCAGTACATAAAAACTATTTGAAAATATTTTCTGTAGGTTAATTAGATGCCCAAACAGTGGTTCGTTTTGCGTGTACAGAGCAATAAAGAGGATAAAGTCAAGCAAGGTTTGATTGAGCGAATTAAAGCTGGGGGTTTGGAGGGGTTGGTATCGAATGTTTTGGTTCCCAGCGAAAAGGTGTCGGAAATAAAAGGTGGGAAGAAAAAGATAATCGAGAAAAAAATTTATCCGGGTTATATAATTGCCGAGGTTGAAGTTGATGAGCATGGTCAGATACCCAAGGAAGTTTGGTTTCTGATTCGTGAAACACCCGGTGCGGGTGACTTTATTGGCGGGCAAAACAAACCTGTGCCAATGGCGGCTTATGAGGTTGAAAAGTTGTTGTCTGAGGCAGAGCACAAGGAAGAAAAGCCCCGTGCAAAAATAGAGTTTCATGAGGGTGAAAAGGTCCGGGTTAAAGAAGGTCCTTTTGAAAATTATGATGGGACAGTCGAGGAAGTGTTACCTGCGAGTGGCCGTGTAAAAGTAATGTTAACGGTATTTGGCAGGGCGACTCCAGTTGAATTGGAATATTGGCAGGTTGAAGTGATTTGATACTAGGAGCATAACATGGCAAAAGAGATTTTAACAAAGATAAAATTACAATGTCCGGGCGGACAGGCAACTCCAGCTCCACCGGTAGGACCAGCTCTTGGTCAGCACGGAGTGAATATAGGGCAATTTGTTAAGCAGTTTAATGATAAAACGAAGGATTTGCAGGGTATGTTAACACCTGTAGAGATCACCGTTTTTAAAGATAAATCATTTACTTTTATCATAAAATCTCCACCGGCCTCTGTGTTGTTAAAACAATTGGCTGGCGTCGCAAAGGGATCTTCTGAGCCGAACAAGCAGAAAGTCGGACAGGTAAACAAACAACAATTAATAGAAATTGCGACAAGAAAACTAGCAGATTTGAATGCGGACAATTTAGATGCCGCTGTTAGAATAATAGAGGGAACTGCCCGGAATATGGGGATTAAGGTGGTTGGATAGGTTCCTTGTTGGTCGTGCGGGTAGTTTGAAAAAAAGTAATAAAGGAAAGCAATTATATGGCGAAAAGAAGTAAAAGATATTTAGAATCCAGGAAGGTCGTAGACTCAGAAAAAAAATACGGGATACATGAGGCTGTTAAATTACTAAAGTTGCTAAAACCCGCAAAGTTCAACGAAAGCGTTGAAGTCGCAATGAAATTGGGTATTGATCCAAAACAATCGGACCAGCTTATCAGGGGATCTATTTCATTGCCAAAGGGCATCGGTAAAAGCCTTAAAGTAATTGTTTTTGCCACTGGAGAAAAAGCGGCATTAGCAAAAAAAGCAGGGGCTGATGAAGTGGGTGCCGAAGATTTGGTGAAAAAGGTGGAGAGCGGATGGGCTGATTTTGATGTGGCAATTTCGACTTCGGATATGATGAGACTGGTAGGTAAGCTTGGGAGGGTGCTTGGGCCGCAAGGTAAGATGCCATCGCCAAAATCGGGTACCGTAACGGATGATATCGAAACGGCGGTAAAGGAGTTTAAAGCCGGTAAAATTGAATATAGAACTGATGCAGGTGGAAATGTGCAAGCGCTTGTTGGTAAGCTTTCATTTTCAGATGCTGATTTAGAGGACAATATAAATACGTTTGTCAAGCATATTATGAACTCACGTCCTTCATCGGCAAAGGGGGAGTTTGTAGAAAAGGTTTCAGTGTCTTCAACCATGAGCCCTGGAATAATGTTACAGGTTTAATAAGAAATACTGAGAAGGGAAGTAAATAGAGCAATGGCAAATGAATTAAAAAAACTTATAGTAAAAGAAATGGTAACGCAATATCGCAATACGAACAATTACTTAGTAGTTGGTTATCAGGGGATAAACTCATTACAATTTGATGAATTAAGAAAAAATTTGCGTAAAAAGAAAATTTATCTGGAAATAATTAAAAATTCGCTTGCAGCGATTGCGTTTAAAGAGATAGGGATTGCGGGGATTGTAAACATACTAACAGGTCCTTCTGCCATAGCAACAAGTAAGGATGATCCGGTAATTATGGCAAAAGAAACAATCGAATGGTCAAAAAAAATACCGGCTTTCAGTTTACGAGGTGGTTTTGTTGATGGAGCGATGCTTTCCGCAGATGACATAAAGAACCTGGCAAAACTACCAACTATGCCAGTGCTTCGTACGCAGATAGTTACTGGTATTAACGCCCCCATCGTGGGAGTTGTGAGTTCGTTTAATGCTGTTTTACGTGGCTTGGCGACTGTATTCCAGGCAATTAAAGATAAAAAAGAGAAAAGTGGTGAATAGTTTTTGTGGAATTACTGAAAAGGTAGGAGGATAAAATGACTCAGGTAAGTGAAGAAAAGGTTGTTGAGCCTTCTGGTAAAATTGCACAGGTGCTCGATTTGGTGGCGGGAATGACGTTGCTTGAAGCTTCTCAGCTCGTAAAGGCTTTTGAGCAGAAGTTTGGTGTTTCAGCGGCAGCAGTGGCTGCTGTGCCGGCGGGTGCAGGAGTGGCGGCGGAGAGCAAAGCCCCTGCGGCGGAGGAAAAATCAGCCTTTGATGTAATATTAAAGGATGGTGGTGCAAATAAAATCCAGGTAATTAAGGCTGTCAGGGCAGAAACGAATTTAGGATTAAAAGAAGCTAAAGACCTGGTAGAAGGCGCTCCAAAGACTGTTAAAGAAGGAGTGTCGAAAGAAGATGCAGAGAAAATAAAGAAAGCGCTTGAGGCTGCGGGAGCGAAAGTAGAAATCAAGTAATAGGTGGTTCCTCTCATTTTAAAAAGTAGGAAACTATGGAAATTCGTAATTACGGCAATGTTGAGGATGTTATAGAAATCCAAAACCTTGTACAGATTCAGACAAAAGCGTATCGTGATTTTTTACAAGCCGATGTACCTGCTTCCAAAAGGAAGAATTATGGTATAGAAACGATATTAAGAGAAATATTTCCCGTGAGCAATTACGACGGGACATTATCGCTTGATTACATTAAATATGAGCTTGGTAAGCCGCGATATACTCAGGACGAATGCAGGCAATTACGCCTGACCTACGGCCGTCCATTTAGGATTTGGTTGCGGCTAAATAAAGCGGAGCCAATCGAAGAAGAGGTTTATTTGGGTGAAATCCCTGTAATGATCGGCGGTGGGGAATTTATTATTAATGGTACTGAAAGGGTAATTGTAACACAATTACACCGCTCGCCCGGTATTGATTTTATCGAGGAGTTTCATGCCGAAAAAAGGCTGCACTCGTGTCGAATTATACCGGAGAGAGGAAGCTGGATAGAATTGGAGGTAGGGAAGAAGGATATTCTTACCGTGAGAATTGACCAGAGCGGAAAGTTGCCTGCTACGTGTTTCCTTAGGGCATTGTCAGATGAGTATACAAACGATGAAGATATTATTAGGCTGTTCTACGAAACAGAAATTGTAAAGATTTCAGACTATTCGTCGGCTACGAAATTAAGAGGCAGACATACAGTCGAAAAGATTATAAATCCTCAAACAGGGGAGATTGTATTGGAGGCAGGCCGTCAAATCTCTGATACGACAATAAAAGCGATTAGTGATCTTGAGATTAAAAAAATCGAAGTAATTAAGAAATTGGACGACCCGCTGATATTGAACTCTTTGGAATCTGATTTTACAAAATCTCATGAAGACGCACTGTTAAAAATTTATGTGAGGTTTCGCCCTGGAAATCCCCAACAAGTAGAGAAAGCGAAACAGCTATTTTATGATAAATTTTTCGATGCGAAGAGATATCGGCTGGGGTCTGTCGGAAGATTTAGATTAAATAGGAAATTAGGGCACAATATTAATGAAGCCGTAATGACGTTGCAAAAGGAAGATTATGTAGAAGCTATACGGTACGTAATGAAATTACGCAAGGGTGATCCTGGTGTATCTATTGATGATATTGATAATTTGGGCAATCGAAGGCTTCGGTCTATCGATGAGTTGGCGGGTGAAGAATTACGCAAAGGATTTCTGAAATTGAGAAGAACAGTGCAGGAGAGGCTAAGTGTAAAAGATTCTGAACAACTAACGCCGCGTTCTCTTGTAAACTCTAAGACCATTTTTTCAGCGATAGATTATTTCTTTAGCCGAAGTGAACTATCTCAGGTGTTAGATCAAACCAACCCCTTGGCGCAATTAACGCATGAAAGAAGATTGAGCGCATTGGGACCCGGAGGGTTGAATAGAAAACGGGCTGGGTTTGAAGTAAGAGACGTTCATGTGTCACATTACGGCAGGGTTTGTCCAATTGAGACACCGGAAGGTACAAATATTGGTTTAATCGCGTCTCTGAGTATTTATGCCGCAACTGATGAATATGGGTTTTTGATTACCCCATATCGTATTATTGACAAAGGAAAGGTTACTGAAAAAATTACATATCTTCGTGCAGACGAAGAAGAAAACAAGCTGATAGCTCCTGCAGATGTGCTTATCAAGGGCAAGGAAAAATTAGAAAAAGAGAATGTATTATGTAGATATAATGGAGATTTCCAGCAACAGAGTTTTAAAGATGTAAATTATATGGATGTATCCCCAAAGCAGCTGGTAGGGGTATCCGCAAGTTTGATTCCTTTCCTTGAACATAGCGACGCAAATAGGGCACTGATGGGTTCTAATATGCAAAGGCAAGCAGTTCCATTGTTGAGAACTGAGCCTCCGATAGTGGCTACGGGAATGGAGAAGGTTGTCGCTCAAAATTCAAGCATGACAGTGCAGGCTGAGCATGCGGGGGTGATAACAAAGGTAACGGCGTGTGAAATTGTAATAAACGATAGAGATGTCTACGAACTGAGGAAATTTGTAGGGCTTAATGAAGGCACCTGTTTGAATCAGAAACCCATAGTTGTTGAAGGACAGAAGGTAAAAAAGGGAGAGATTATTGCGGATGGCGCTGCGACCTGTGATGGGGAATTGAGTCTGGGTAAAAATGTACTGGTAGCTTTCATGACGTGGGACGGATACAACTTTGAGGATGCAATAGTTATCAGCGAGGCGTTGCTAAAGGACGATCGGTTTACTTCCATACATAGGGATGAGTTTGAAGTGGAAATTAGAGAGACAAAGTTGGGAAGAGAAGAATTTACGCGTGACATTCCTAATGTTTCAGAGAAGGCGTTAAGAAATCTTGATGAGAATGGTGTAATACGCACTGGAACAAAGGTAAAACCGGGGGATATCCTTGTAGGCAAGATCGCGCCAAAAAGCAGGAGTGAGTTGTCTCCTGAAGAAAAATTGTTGCACGCTATTTTTGGTCGCGCGGGTGAAGATGTAAAAAACGAATCGCTGGAAGTGCCTTCTGGTATGGAGGGTATCATTATAAATACCCAGGTATTTTCAAGAAAATCGTACCTCTCTGACGATAAAAGACAAAAGATATTGCAAGAAATAAATGATATTGAAACGAAATACGATGAGCAAATCTCAAAAGAATTTGTCAAAATGTTAAAAGCAATTGATGAAGTGATTAAGGAACCTCTGACAGATATACAGACCGGACAGATATATGCTGTTGAACGTGGCATGTCGGCGAAAGCAATTCTCCTGTTAGAAGAACGTTTTGACATCGAAAATATAGAGTTTAGCAGTAAAAAGAAAAAGGAAATGGCATTAGAAATAAGTAGTGAATATTGTGAAAAGATTGAGTTATTGAAAGATGATAGAGATAGGAAGATTAATCATCTAAAACGTGGCGACGAATTGCCAACGGGAGTGTTGGAGCTTGCCAAAGTATCAATTGCCACAAAGAGAAAGTTGTCGGTGGGCGACAAGATGGCGGGTAGGCACGGGAATAAAGGCGTTATTTCCAAGATTCTCCCTGAAGAGGACATGCCATTTTTAGCAGATGGAACACGAGTGGAAATGTTGTTGAATCCGTTAGGGGTGCCTTCGAGAATGAATGTGGGACAGATACTTGAGACTCATTTGGGATTGGCAGCAAAAAAATTAGGGTTCCGAACGGTAACACCGATTTTTGAAGGCGCGACGGAAGAGAAAATTCAGGCAACCCTGAAAGAAGCCGGTTTGCCAGAAGACGGTAAATCTGTTTTGTACGATGGGCGTACGGGTGAACCTTTAGAGCAAAAGGTTACCGTAGGTTATATGTACATGCTCAAGCTGCATCATCTGGTAGACGAAAAAGTACATGCAAGGGCGACAGGTCCGTATTCGTTGATTACGCAGCAACCGTTAGGTGGAAAGGCCAGATTTGGCGGTCAGAGGTTTGGTGAAATGGAAGTATGGGCGCTTGAAGCGTATGGCGCTGCGCACAATCTCCAGGAATTGCTTACCGTGAAAAGTGATGATGTTGAGGGAAGGACAAAAATATATGAGTCGATGGTAAAGGGTGAGAACACTTTAGAAGCCGGGACACCCGCATCGTTTGAAGTGCTTTCTAACGAAATTGCAGGCTTGGGTTTGAGCTTGAAATTAGAGAAGACAAAGACGGAAGTTTTAAAAGAGTAATGGGAAAAGTTCTAAAATGACAGATATAGTGTACGACAAAATTAATGAATATAGTTCTGTGAAAATATCTCTCGCTTCCCCGGAAGATATCAGAAGCTGGTCTTATGGCGAAGTAAAAAAGCCAGAAACGATTAATTATCGTACGTATAGGGCGGAAAAAGACGGTTTGTTTTGTGAGCGTATTTTCGGCCCGGAACGCAATTGGGAATGTTTTTGTGGAAAATATAAAGGAATAAAACATAAAGGAATAATCTGTGATCGATGCGGCGTAAAGATTACCCATTCGCGTGTGAGAAGAAAACGGATGGGGCATATTAATTTGGCAGCGCCAATTGTCCATATCTGGTTCTTTAAAGCTATGCCATCCCGATTAGGTACGCTTTTGGGAATGAAGACCACCTCCTTGGAAAGGATTATTTATTTTCAAGACTATGTGGTAATTGATACCGGGAGTACTCCTCTGAAAGAGTATCAAATGCTTAGCGAAGAGGAATATAAGGCAACCAAGGAAAAGTATGGCGAACAGTCCTTCAAGGCAGGAATGGGTGCGGAGGCAATACGAACACTCTTGCAAAAGCTCGATTTGGTGGCGTTATCAAAAGAACTACGGGAGGAACTGAATCAGACGAAATCCAAACAACGTGCGAAGGAAATCATTAAAAGACTTGAGATCGTAGAGGCGTTTAGAGACTCTGGAAATAAGCCGGAGTGGATGGTTCTCAGTGTTGTTCCGGTTATTCCGCCTGATTTAAGACCGTTGGTTCTTTTAGAAAGCGGTAATTTTGCTACCTCCGATCTCAATGACCTTTACAGGAGGATTATTAATAGAAATAATCGCCTAAAAAAATTAATCGATTTGAATGCGCCTGAAGTAATTATCAGAAACGAGAAAAGAATGTTGCAGCAGGCAGTCGATGCCTTGTTTGATAACACCAGGGGAAAACGTCCTGTGTTGGGCAGTAATAACAGGCCTTTAAAATCATTAACCGATATGATAAAAGGCAAGCAGGGGCGTTTCAGAGAAAACCTGCTTGGTAAAAGAGTCGACTATTCGGCCCGTTCTGTGATCGTGGTAGGCCCTGAGTTGAAATTGCATCAATGCGGTTTACCGAAGAAAATAGCATTGGAGTTATTTCAGCCATTTATTATACGGAGACTAAAAGAACTAGGGCTTGCGGATACGATTAAAAGTGCAAAGAAAATGCTGGGCCGCAAGGATAAGGAAGTTTGGGATATTCTTGATGAAGTAGTAAAGCGGCATCCGGTGCTGCTCAATAGAGCGCCAACATTACATAGAATGGGTATTCAAGCGTTTGAGCCTATACTTGTAGAAGGTAATGCTATTAAATTGCATCCACTGGTTTGCCGTGGCTTTAACGCAGATTTCGACGGCGATCAAATGGCTGTCCATCTTCCTCTTTCAATTGAGGCACAGGCGGAAGCAGTCACATTAATGTTATCTACGAATAATATCTTTTCCCCGGCTTCAGGCGAACCGATCATAACGCCAACGCAGGACATTGTATTGGGGTGTTCTTATCTCACCCTGAGTTTACAAGACGAACCTGAGGAAAAGCTTCAACGGTTTAGTGGCACAGACGAGGTCGTATACGCGTTATCTGTGAAAAAAGTTCGTTTGCATACAAAGATCGAGATAAGGCTGAAGCAAACAAAGATTATTAAGGATAAGGCGGGTGCCGAAGAATCTAAGAATGGTTTATGCAAAACGACTGTTGGTCGTGTTATTTTTAACAGCATACTGCCGGAAGGAATGCCTTTTTATAATTACACACTGGATTTGAAGGGTATTAGTAAAATAATCCAGGATTGTTATAAACTTCTGGGAAGGGAAAAGACAATTGTTTTATTGGATGATATTAAAGAAACCGGTTTTAAGGCCTGTACAAAAGCGGGACTTTCGTTTTCAATAACAGATATAAAGATGCCGGAAAAGAAGCAGGAAATTATTGATAAAACTCAGGAAGAGATTGAACGAATACAGAAATTATACCGAAAGGGAATTATCACGGAAGGTGAAAGATATAATCAAATTATAGATATGTGGACATATGCCGGTGAAAGGGTTGCGGAGGAGATGTTGAGCGAGCTTAAAAACGATATAAGAAACGGCAAGCCCTATTTAAATCCGGTGTATTTGATGTCTGCATCCGGCGCAAGGGGTAGTTCGCAACAGTTGAGGCAGCTTGCAGGTATGCGTGGTTTGATGGCAAAACCTTCAGGAAAGATTATAGAAACACCTATAAAGGCCAATTTCAGGGAGGGGCTGGGTGTGCTCGAATATTTTAGTTCCACGCATGGAGCCAGAAAAGGGTTGGCGGATACTGCTTTAAAGACAGCTGATTCTGGTTACTTAACGCGTAAATTAGCAGATGTAGCCCAAAACGTAGTGATAACGGCACAAGATTGCGGCACTACAAATGGCATTACAAAGAGTGTTGTTTACCGTGGTGAGAAGATTGAGGTGCCATTAAGTAAGGCGATAACCGGGCGCGTTGCGAGAAATAATATCGTTGATTTGGTAAAAGATGAAGTAATAGTGAAGGAAAACGAATTAATTACCGAAGAAAAAGCAAAGAGGATTGAGGCCTTAGGGTATGAGAAAATTAAAGTTCGGTCAGCCTTGACGTGTGAATTATCTTTAGGGCTTTGTGTAAAATGCTATGGAATGGATTTGTCGAGAGGGAAATTGGTTGAAGAGGGTATGGCCGTTGGAATTATCGCGGCACAGTCGATTGGCGAACCCGGGACACAGCTTACCATGAAGACATTTCATATCGGAGGTACTGCTACACGCTCTGTAGAAGAGGCTGAAGTAAAAGCGAAACGGGCCGGGACTGTAAAATATAACAATTTAATTGTGGTAAAAAACCCGCAAGGAAAAAATGTTGCGATTAATGCAAACGGTGAAATACTGCTTATTGATTCAAAAGGACGACAAATTGATAAACATACGATAGTTCTTGGGGCGGAAGTATTGGTAAAAGAGAACGATAGTGTCGTTGCGCATCAGCTATTGACAAAATGGGATCCTCATATGATTCCAATATTGACGGAAATGTCTGGCAAAATACGTTTTGAAGATATTGTGATTGGCAAGACTATGAGGCAGGAGTCCGATGCTTCAACCGGGGTTAAACGAAAAGTAATAATGGAACATAAAGGGGATTTACACCCACAAGTCATTATTGAAGATGAGACGGGTAAAATTTTAGGTCTATACCCGATTCCAGAAAAAGCACATATCGAAGTTGATGAAGGCGACAAAGTTACAGCCGGTACGTTGCTAGCCAAGACACCGCGAGAAATTTCCAGAACTGAAGACATCACAGGAGGTTTGCCGAGGGTAGCTGAAATAGTTGAGGCAAGAAAACCTAAAGACCCTGCAGTAATGAGCGAGATTGATGGTATTGTAGAGGTAGGTGAAAAACGCCGTGGAAAGCGCACGATATTGGTAAAGAGTGAAACAGGTATGGAAATAGAACATCTTGTACCTCGAGGCAAGCATCTAAGGGTGCATCGCGGAGATCGCATTAAAGCCGGCAGTCCACTTGTTGAAGGGCCGCTCATATTACAAGATATCTTAAGAATAAGTGGTGAAGAAGAGTTGGAAACATACATGCTGAAAGAGGTTCAAAATGTTTATCGCTCTCAAAATGTACCAATTGACGACAAGCATATTGAAATAATTATTGCTCAAATGCTGAGAAAGGTGAAAGTGGACGATGTGGGTGACACGTCTTTTTTACCGGGGCAAGTTATCGACAAATTTAGATTTAAAGAAGAAAATAAAAAAATCATTGAAAAAGGCGGTAAGCCTGCAACAGCTAAACCAATGTTACTTGGGATAACGAAGGCATCCATACAATCCGACAGCTTTATATCCGCTGCTTCATTCCAGGAAACGACAAAAGTTTTGACCAGAGCAGCGCTTGAAGGCAAGACGGATGGATTGGTTGGATTAAAGGAAAACGTTATTCTCGGACATCTCGTACCGGCGGGTACAGGCTATAAGTCGTACTATTCACTTGCTGCTATGCCAACTGAAATAGCTGCTACGGCGGAAATAGAAAAACATAAAGATAAAGAACTCGTTACATCAACCGAATAGGGGTAGGAGGAAAAATGCCAACGATAAACCAATTGATCAGAAAAGGAAGAAGGGGTACAAAAGGGACAACTAAGTCTCCTGACCTTGAAAAGTGCTCTCACAAAAAAGGAGTATGTCTTCAGGTTATGACGAGGACACCGAAGAAACCGAATTCTGCGTTAAGAAAAGTAGCCAGAGTAAGATTGTCCAATGGCAGGGAAATTACGGCTTATATTCCGGGTGAAGGGCATAATTTGCAGGAGCATTCTATTGTACTGGTTAGAGGAGGTCGGGTAAGAGACCTGCCAGGTATTAAATATCATATCATTCGGGGAACGTTAGATTGCGCAGGGGTTGATGGCAGAAGGCGTTCTCGCTCTAAGTATGGGACAAAGACCCCAAAATAGGTTTTAACAAGGAGAATGTTGTTTATGGCACTTGCATATAGGAGCACAGAGGTATTTCTGCAACCGGACATTAAATATAAGAGTAAGCTGGTTTCAAAATTTATTAATAGCCTCATGCGAAAAGGGAAAAAAAGCGTTGCCGAAGGAGTATTTTACAGGGCAATGGAAGTCATAGAAAAAAAGATAACAGATGTAACGCCATTGGAAATGTTTGAAACGGCGGTAAATAATGTGAAACCATTGGTCGAGGTTCGATCGAAACGGGTAGGTGGCGCAACGTATCAGGTACCCGTAGAGGTGCCAAAACAAAGACAACAATCGTTGGCGATTCGCTGGATTATAGGCGCTGCACAGGGAAAAAAGGGGCGTCCCATGTTTCAGCGATTGGCAGACGAATTGGTAGATGCATATAAAAAGCAAGGAATAGCCATAACCCAACGGGAAAATACACACAAGATGGCTGAGGCTAATAAGGCTTTTGCACATTTTGCATGGTCAAAATTTTAGTACAGGAAGTTTAATAATATGAATATTGAAAAAATGAGAAATTTTGGAATTGCGGCGCATATTGATGCAGGTAAGACTACCACTTCAGAACGTATTCTCTATTATACGGGGAAGTCTTATAAGATGGGTGAGGTACATGATGGTACTGCGGTAATGGATTGGATGGAAGAAGAACAGAAACGTGGAATTACCATCACGGCGGCTGCAACAACTTGTTCTTGGAATGATTACCAATTTAATCTGATTGATACGCCAGGTCATGTTGATTTTACTATAGAGGTAGAACGATCGCTTCGCGTGTTGGACGGTGCTATTTGCGTATTCTGCGGTGTAGGAGGTGTTGAGGCTCAATCTGAAACGGTGTGGCGTCAGGCTGATAGATATGGCGTGCCGAGGATATGTTTCATCAATAAGATGGATCGCATTGGGGCAGATTTCATGAAGGTCGTTGGTGAAATTAACGAGCGATTGGGAATTAAGGCGATTCCTATTCAGATACCCCTTGGTAAAGAACAAGAATTTAAGGGTGTTATAGATCTTGTGAACATGAAGGCTATGGTATACTCAGATGATGTTGATAAATTGGGAGTGAATTTTTCAATAGAGGAAATTCCTGCTGAATATAAAATAGAAGCCGAAAAACAACGAGAAAAGATGATCGAAGGACTCGCGGAACAAGTGGATTTCTTAACTGAAAAATTTTTAAATGGCGAGAAAATAACAAATGACGAGATAAAAAAGGCCATCCGTGAGGGTACGATTAATCTAAAACTTGTGCCGGTAATGTGTGGTTCCGCATTTAAGAAAAAAGGGGTTCAGCCGCTTCTCGATGCAGTGTGTGATTACTTGCCGTCTCCGCTTGATAGAAAATCAATTGTGGGTACGAATCCGTATACAGATGAAGAAGTATCACGAAAACCGCTTCCAGATGAGCGTTTTAGCGCACTTGCTTTTAAAATTGCGTCCGATAAGCATGGTGACCTGACATTTATAAGGGTTTATTCCGGGAAAATAGCTTCGGGTACAAGGGTAATAAATTCCGGTAAAGATAAAAAAGAATTAATCAGCCGCATATATAAAATGCACGCTAACACCAGGGAGCAGGTAGATTCATTATCTGCGGGTGAAATTGGCGCCGTAATTGGCCTAAAGTATACAGTAACGGGTGATTCCCTGAGCGATCCGGATAACCCTATAGTTCTTGAGAAGATGGAATTCCCGGATACAGTAATATCGATGGCAATAGAGCCAAAGACAGATGCAGAAAAAGAAAAACTTGGAGTGGCCTTGTCAAAATTAGCAAAAGAAGACCCTACATTCAAAGTTAACTTGGATAAAGAGACTGGACAGATGATTATCTCTGGTATGGGTGAGTTGCATTTGGAAGTAATTAAAAATAGGATGTTGAGTGAATACAAAGTAGATGCCAATGTAGGGGCTCCAAAGGTATCTTACAGAGAAACAATAGGTAAAAAGGTTGAGGTTGAAGGCAAATTTATTCAACAGACAGGTGGTCACGGTCAATTTGGACATGTGTGGATTACATTGGAACCTTTTAAAGGGGAAGAACCTGTAACTTTCGTTGACGACATCAAGGGTGGAAAGATTCCCAAGCAGTTTATAAGATCTGTAGAAAAAGGGATTAGAGAGACGGCTACCACTGGTGTAGCCGGGGGATACCAGCTTATAGACATAAAAGTTACGTTAACGGATGGTTCAACTCACCCGGTAGATTCATCTGATTTGGCCTTCTTTACTGCGGCGAGTATTGCACTAAGAAAAGGCGTGGAAATGGCAAAGTCAATATTGCTAGAACCGATAATGTCTTTGGAAATTGTGGTTCCTGAGCAGTACATGGGAGATGTGATTAGCGAAATTCATAGCCGCAGGGCAAATATTCTAGAAATGGGTACAAGAGGTGGGCTCAGGATCATTAAGGGTGATGTGCCCCTTGCAGAAATGTTTGGATACTCAACGGTATTACGATCCATTACGCAAGGTAGAGGTACATTTACCATGGAACCATTAGAATACAGGCCTGCGCCTGCAAAGGTATTCAGTAGTGTTGCATAACATAATTTTCGGATAAATAATCGGAGGTTTTACGATGGGTAAAGAGGTATTTAAGAGGACGAAGCCGCATGTGAACGTGGGTACGATAGGGCATGTGGATCATGGTAAGACGACGCTGACGTCGGTGATAACGCATGTATTGGCGAAGCAGGGGTTGG
>VGXX01000074.1 GCA_016873155.1 Planctomycetota bacterium
CGCTTAATTCAGTGTTAAAATTCGTACCGTGAAAAAACATACGGAGCCAAAAAAATATCTCATTTCATTTGATAGTCATACCTCTTCCCATATCTTTACCGACGTGCTGGTCATCGGGAGCGGCGTGGCAGGTCTCAGTGCAGCAATTCAAGCCGCAAAGCATGGTTCAGTGTTGGTTGTCACGAAAGATAAGGTCGATGAAAATAATACTGCTTACGCACAGGGCGGAATCGCAGTGGTCTTATCTGAAAGAGACACCCTGACAAAACACATAAAAGATACCATGGACGCAGGACAGGAATTGTGTGATAAGACCACGGTTAAAACTATCATTAGCGAAGGCCCCAAACGAGTGCGTGAAATGATTGACTGGGGCGCTGCATTCGACAGGCAAAACAACCACTTAATCTTTACCCAGGAAGGGGGTCACAGCTTCCCACGCATTATCCGCGCCCAGGGTGATTCCACTGGCAAGGAAGTGGAACACACCCTTGTCCGCGTTGTGAAGGAAAACAAAAATATCAAGGTCTTTGAACATACCTTCGTTATCGACCTTATTACCAGAGATAGTACTTGCCACGGAGCAGTTACCTGGCACGCCAAAAAAGGAATCGTATTAATCTGGGCAAAGCGAACGATTCTGGCAACAGGGGGATGCGGACAGGTATACCGTGAAACGACCAACCCGGATGTCGCCACGGGAGATGGACTTGCAATGGCTTACCGTGCGGGCGCTGCCTTCCAGGATATGGAGTTTGTGCAGTTCCATCCCACAACCCTCTATATTGCAGGAGCAGTGCGATTTCTCATTACAGAAACGGTGCGAGGAGAGGGAGGGATATTAAGAAATAAAAATGGTGAACGATTTATGCCCAACTATCACCCGCAGGCTGAACTGGCGCCCAGAGATGTCGTGAGTCAAAGTATTTTACGAGAGATGCAAAAGACCGATCATACGAATGTGTATATCGATGTCCGTCATATTCCCAAAAAACGCCTGTACGCCCGCTTTCCCAGGATCAGAGAGATTTGCGCATCCTTTGGAATCGATATTGCCAAAGACCTGATTCCCGTGCGTCCCAGCGCTCATTACATGATCGGCGGCATTAAGGTCGACCGTTTCGCCAGGACTACCATCAGACAACTCTACACTTGCGGTGAAGCGGCTTGCACGAGAATGCACGGCGCCAACAGGCTTGGCAGCAATTCTCTGCTCGAGGGGCTGGTAACTGGTTATATGGCCGGGACGGATGCCTGTAAGTCAATCCAAAAGATCAAACGTGAATTGCTACCCTATCCCATTCGTGAATCTATCGGCGGATCAAAGATTAGCTGGCTGGATTTGAATGATATTAGAAATTCCTTAAAAAGCCTTATGTGGAGGGATGCAGGAATCGAACGGGACGAAAGACACCTGCTTGAGGCGGAAGAGATGGTCGAAATGTGGTGCAGTTACGTTATGGACAAAGAATTCTCTCATCCGGTTGGATGGGAGCTACAGAATATGTTAATCGTTTCCAGACTTATTGTGACTTCTGCCCGCAAACGTAAGGAATCCCGAGGTGTCCACCATCGAACTGATTATCCCAAGACCGACAATATCCACTGGAAGAAACATATCGTAATCAAGAAACCAACGTCCTGACATTTCAAAACACCCCAAACCTCGCGCCGTTCTCCATTTCTATCTAAAAGGTTATTACATTTTCCCTTGACAACCTTCATGAGAGTCATTAAATTAAGTCTCTTTCTATGTAAAAAATTTTTGAATACTACCGGTTTCGCTGTTATCCTTATACGAAAAGGGGCTGATTTAAAATGAAATTTCTGACAGAATACATGACCTTTAATACCAAAAAGCGCCACGAGTTTATAAACATTACAAGGGACGTTGATAAGGTGCTTCAGAAGAGCGGTATTAAAGAGGGCATGATTCTGGTCTCCGCCATGCATATAACATCCGGAGTTTTTGTTAATGATGCCGAGCCGGGACTCCATCGGGATATCGAGGAGTGGCTCCTGAAACTGATTCCGGAAGGCCATGATTACTACCATCACAGGACGGGCGAAGTGAATGGGGATGCACATCTCAGAAACCTTCTCATCGGACACCAGGCGGTCATACCGGTAACCGAGGGAAAATTAGACCTCGGTACATGGCAAAAGGTGTTCTATGCTGAATTTGACGGGCAACGCAGCAAGAGACTTGTTATTAAAGTTATGGGGGAATAATAATTTTTTTGTCGTGAATTTCTGAAGACTTGTTAAATGACAGAAACCTGGCCATGTCTATGGCAAATTTATATACAAAATCTGACAAAAAAATAAATGAAGAGGCCCCGTGTATCCTGGCGTGTCCGATACGGCAGGATGCCCGTGACTATGTTCAACTCATTGCCAGAGGACGCTTCAGCGAGGCATACCGGCTGGTGCGGGAGAGAAATCCTTTACCTTCGGCATGCGGCCGCATCTGTACGCATCCCTGTGAAACAAAATGCAGACGGAACAGCACTGAAGCCCCGATTGCAATTGCCTGGCTCAAACGGTTTTTGGGTGATAATTTTTCTGAAGAAACCAGAAAAAATTTCACAGAAAAATACCCTGAAAAAATTGCTATCATTGGCGCAGGCCCTGCCGGACTTGCCGCAGCCAATGACCTGGCGCTTTTAGGCTATTCATGTACGATCTTTGAATCCAATCCAACGCCCGGCGGCATGCTCCGCATGGGCGTACCGACCTATCGCCTCCCCAGAACGGCCATCGATAATGACGTTGAATTTATTAAAAAATTAGGAGCCGAAATTAAATACAACACGACTCTTGGTGCAGACATTACCTTCGATAGCTTGAAAAAGGAGGGTTTCTCCGCTATCTTTATCAGCGTCGGACTGCTCGAAAGCCGGACACTGAACATCGAAGGGGTAAACCTCGAAGGCGTACTCAAGGGAGTGTCCTTTTTACATGAAGTAAATACTGCGGGAAACGCCAAAATTGGGAAGAACGTGTTGGTAATAGGCGGCGGCGCTGTCGCTATGGACTGCGCGCGAACCGCCCTGCGCCTGAAACCCGATAAGGTATCCGTTGCCTGCCTCGAATCCCGGAAGGAAATGCCGACAACCGATTTTGAAATCGAAGAGACAATCCATGAAGGAGCAATACTGTACAACTCCGTAGGACCCAAACGTATCATCGGGAAGAACGGGAAGGTTTCCGGACTTGAAACCCTCAAAGTAAAATACGTCTTTGATGAACAAAAGCGCTTCAATCCGGCTTTTTATGAAGGTTCGGAATCCGTCATAGAAGCGGATACCATCATCCTTGCAATCGGGCAGGCATCGAATCTTTCATTCTTAAAAGGGCAGGAAGGCATACAAGTTACGCGCGGCGGCACAATCATTGTCAATCCACATACCTTCAGCACGGCAGTGCATGGTATCTATGCGGGCGGCGATGTTGTGCTGGGACGTGGAACCATGACCGAGTGTATGGCACAGGGTAAAAAGGCGGCGATTTCTATCCATAATGCCTTGAGAAATGCGACTCTAAAAGACGAGAAATGGGCTGAAAAACCCGCAGTGCCTGATATTGCCGCACCGAAAATTGCCCTTATCAAGAAAGAGCAGAAACAGGATATGCCCACCATGCCCTCCGATAAAAGGCTGGATAACTTTGAGGAAGTAGAACTAGGGTTCTCCTTAAATACCGCAGTAAAAGAGGCGCAGCGATGCATGAACTGCGGCGCCGGCGCTTTTGTTGACGATAACCTGTGTGTGGGATGCCTTACCTGCGTGAGGATATGTCCCTTTGAAGTGCCCAAAATTAAAAAGGGGGACACAACAGCTTACATCGACGGAGATTGTCAATCTTGTGGTTTATGTATTGTGGAATGCCCCGCAAAGGCCATAAGTTTTAAAACTCCTTTGGAAGACCGTGGCAAAGATTCGCTGGAGGCTATTTTCAAAGATAAATACATCCAGGGGGTAAAACCGCTTATTATCAATTTTTATTGCCAATACAGCGCATACAAAGAAGAAAAGGAACGCGCTACAGATAATTTACTTGTTTTCCATTTCAGGCGAATAGGGGTACTGGGACTGGGCAAGGTAGACCCATCGCTGTATTTAAAGGCGTTTGAGCTGGGCGCACACGGCTTGCTGATAACTGCGTGCAAGGACGATGAATGCCACTTCTGCAAGGAAAAGGAGTGGGTCGAAAAAAGGACGAAATATACCACTCAGATTTTGAGCGGGTTGGGAATGGATGCCAGAAGGTTTCAAATCCAATTTGTCTCCTCGCAGAATGGCAAAGAAATTATCGACATTGCTTTCAAGATGGTGGAAGAACTCAGAAATTCATCAATTTAGCATGTCCCCCTTAATAAAGGGGGATTCATGGGGTTGTGTTTTTCCGTAGTTATTTTACAACCCCCTTGCCCCCTTTTTTAAGGGGGAATTATTTATCGCGTGTACCATGTGAGCCTCATCAAAATGAAAGTGAGGGGAAAATATGATTATTAAATTTTTTTTATCAGGTCTGTATTTTACTGTCATCAGCCTTGCCCTGCTCGCCCCTGGCACCTTTGCCGCTTCATGGAAGGTAGAGACTGTTGACAGCGATCTATTTGTCGGCTGGAATTCCTCCCTTGCACTCGATTCATCCGGCAATGCGCATATCAGTTATTATGATGCGACTCAGGGTGACCTCAAGTATGCCACCAACGTCTCTGGTTCATGGGCAATATCGGTGGTAGACCGTACGGGAAACGTAGGCAAGCATACTTCCATAGCGCTCGATACGTCAGGCAATATATACATCAGTTATTACGACGTAACCAATGGCGACCTCAAGTACGCTACCAATGGTTCCGGCTCATGGGTAACAGTACCGGTGGACGAAAGCGGTGATGTGGGGTACGATACCTCCATAGCGCTCGACACCTCAGGCAATGCATACATCAGTTATTACGACGTAACCAACGGCGATCTCAAGTACGCCACGAATGCCTCTGGCTCATGGGTAACCACCACCATTGACAACAGTGAGGTTGTGGGATGGAATACTTCTCTGTCGCTCGATACATCGGGTAGTGCGCATATCAGCTATTATGACGTGACAAACGGCGACCTCAAGTACGCCACTAACGCCTCTGGCTCTTGGATAATCACAACCGTGGATAGCAACGGAGACGTAGGCGGAAATACCTCCATAAAAATCGGTACATCAGGCGGTGTACACATCAGCTATTACGACGTTACCAACGGCGACCTCAAATATGTCGCCAACGCCTCTGGTTCGTGGGTAGCGGCAACCGTGGATAGTAATGGAGACGTTGGTTACTATACCTCCATAGCGCTCGACACGTCAGGCAGCGCATACATTAGCTATTATGATGCAACCAATGGCGACCTCAAATATGCCGCTAATGCCTCCGGCTCATGGGCAACGGCAGCGGTAGACAACGATGGAGACGTAGGTTTGTACACTTCAACAGCGCTCGACACATCCGGCAATGCGCGTATCAGCTATTTCGACAATACGAAAGGTGATCTCAAGTATGCCTTCAATGCCGCGCAATCTGTGGAATGCAATCCGGCGTCAATTACTGCATCACCAAGTAAGCTGACGATTAAAAACAAGGAGAGTGGCATTGTTACTGTTACCGTGAAGGGAAACGACGGTTGTCTTGCAGAAGGCGTAACAGTACAGGTAAAATTAGACAATGCCGGCAAGAAGAAGGTGTCTGTCTCACCTGAAGAAGAAATCACCGATGCCGATGGTAACGCTACCTTTACAGTTACGGGCAATAAAAAGGGCAACGCAAAGGTATCCTTTGACACAGGGGGTTTGACAAAGAAAATTAACGTAAAGGTTAAGTAATGCTTTTTTAAAAGCAACATTCATTCATCATATTTACCGTAGGAGCAGGTTTGAAACCTGCCCTACACAATTTCCAAAATAAGAAGAGGCAATTTCTCATGATTGTAGCAGCATCTAAACCGTTTCAAGAAATCAAGCAGATGCTCTCCGGATTTAAGAAGGTCTGCGTCCTGGGATGCGGTTCGTGCGTAACGATATGCCATACGGGCGGTGAAAAGCAGGTCGCGGAACTTGCCGCACAAATCCGGCTAGCCGCCAAATTAGAAGGCAGGCAGGTTGAAGTCTTAGAAGATTCAACGCTTCGGCAGTGCGAATGGGAATTTATTGATGATATCAAAGAAATCATCAAAGATTGTGACGCCGTTCTCTCCATCGCCTGCGGTGTAGGCGTGCAGTACATGGCCGAGAGGTTTCCCAGGATACGGATATTTCCAGGCGTAAATACCACCTTTATGGGCGGACCAACCGAGCAGGGAATTTTCTGGGAACGGTGCGCCGGATGCGGCAATTGTATTCTGGCAACAACCGGCGGGTTGTGTCCGGTAAGCCGGTGTGCAAAAAGCCTTATGAACGGGCCGTGCGGCGGTTCACAAAACGGGAAATGCGAGGTTTCGCAGGAAACCCCCTGCGTGTGGAATCAGATATACGACCAGTTGGATACCCAACAGCTTTTAGCGACAATGGAGACCATCGTGCCACCTAAGGACTGGACGACCGGCATGGAAAACCACCCACGAAAGATGGTCATTGAACATTTGGTTATGAAAAAATAAATTTTATCGTATCAAATTATGACTGACAATAAATCTGGTAGCAACTTAGAAAAACTCTTAAGAAGCGGGAAATTTGCCGTTACGGCAGAACTCGGCCCTCCGCGGGGCGCTGACCGTTCAGTGATTGAAAAAAAGGCCTCCATACTAAAAGGTTACGGAGACGCCTTTAATATTACCGACTGTCAGACGGCCGTCGTGCGCATGTCCAGCATTGCCGCTGGCCGCATCGTGCTTGATGCAGGAGTAGAACCCATCATACAAATGACCTGCCGCGACAGGAACCGCATTGCTATACAGAGCGACCTCCTGGGCGCCGCCGCGCTGGGCGCAAAAAACCTGCTCTGTCTGACAGGAGACCACCAGAAATTCGGCGATCACCCGATGGCAAAAGGCGTCTTCGACATGGATTCGATCAATCTTATCCA
Organism: Planctomycetota bacterium; assembly: GCA_016873155.1. Lineage (GTDB taxonomy): Bacteria > Planctomycetota > Brocadiia > Brocadiales > Brocadiaceae > Wunengus. The sequence goes on from VGXX01000074.1 coordinate 7,076, forward strand.
CATGGTTAAAACCCTCCGTGACGAAAAGAAATTCCAGTCCGGACAGGAATTGAAGGCATCTGAACCAAGATTCTTTATCGGCGCGGCCGAAAATCCCTTTGCCGACCCCTTTAAATTCCGTGCAATACGGCTTGCCAAGAAAATTACCGCTGGCGCCGATTTCATACAAACACAGATTATTTACAATGTCCCGAAATTTAAGGAATGGATGAAGATGGTTGCCGACATGGGACTCCATGAAAAGGCGTTCATCCTGGCAGGCGTAGCGCCGCTCAAGTCTGCAGGCATGGCAAAGCACATGAAGCATAACGTACCTGGTATGGACGTCCCCGATGAGGTCATGAACCGCATGACCACTGCCTCTGCCGCCAAGAAGGGCAAGGAAGAAGGCATCAAGATTTGCCTGGAAGTTATCGAACAGGTAAGGGAAATCAAAGGCGTGGCAGGCGTTCATATCATGGCAGTCGAATGGGAAGAGGCAGTTCCTGAAATCGTCCAGCAAGCCCGATTATACCCCAGACCGGCTGTATAACCACAGAGATACAGCTAAAGTGACGTGTGACAAGTGCCGGGTGACGTTTTTCTCATCACACGATCATCTGCGCTCTACACTTAAAAATCCTCGCCCTTTGTCATTCTGCTTCTCCCTTTGTCATTCTGAGTGAAACGAAGAATCTCGTCTTAGCTAATAATTGCATTCCCAAAGTAAGTCTGCCTGTTTTTGTTTGACATCCGCTGTGCTATGTAATAATATGCTGGCAATTATAGAATAAAAATAAATGTTAGCCCGCTTTATGAGTCGATATGTCGAATTCTAAATTCGAACTTACAAGAGCGAAAAATGCTCCCGTCACAGACGAAGAGATTATCAGCGATCTTAAGCGCGTATCCGAAATTGCTCGAACGAAAAAGGTAACGCAGAAGGTCTATGGCGAACACGGAAAATACGATGCCAGTAACATTGGACGTCGTTTTGGTACGTGGAACAAAGCATTGGAATCTGCCGGCCTATCTATTTCAAATAAGAAAAACATCCTAGATGAAAGACTTTTCGAGAATATTCTCATACTCTGGCAACACTATGGCCGTCAGCCCCGGCATCTTTTGGGTTTGACCTTGAAGATAGAATATCCAAGAATAAAACAGTCATATATGAATGTACTTTTATAAATTGAACTAAAACTATTGGCCAAGAGACCGGGGAAAATATAAGAAATGCGGGGATACATCTGGACATCGGACAATTTAACCCTTGACATACGGTCTTAATTTAGTACCACAAAAAAGACTGGAAGTGAGATATGAATATCAAAACAGATATAAAACCGGTTACCTTTCTTAAGGCAAAAGCAACTCATCTGCTGAAGCAAATAAATGAAACTCATAGACCTGTTATCATTACTCAGAACGGAGTGCCTAAGGCTATACTGCAAGACCCAAAAAGTTATGAGAATATGCGGAATGCCATCGGAATATTGAAACTGATCTCTCAAGGCGATGAGGACATAAGGAGCGGAAAATCAAAATCTCAGGAAGAAGTGTTCGAAGGTATTGATGCCATGCTGAAAACAAAAGTGAAATGAGCGGCAAGCATGAAGTTGTATGGTCGTATGTTGCCGAGAATGATCTGAAAAATATTTTTACAATTAACTGGATTGCTGCATAATATAAGACTTCTAAGCCTATTCATAGATGTGTAAACTTTTTGAAGTTGTATCTGTAGAGACAGGTATTAAACCTGTCTCTGCTTTAGTTTTTTGGCTAACTAACCCGAACTAAATAAAATTAAAAAAGACATATCATTGTATATAATGTTGCGTTATTGAATTTATTGATAGAAATTAATTTGTATTGACAACCTTTTCCAACTCGTTCGGGTTAGGGTCTGACCATGAATATCAAAAAACACCCGAATCACAAGCTATACATTGAAGCTCTTCGCCGTATGTCACCTGAGCAGCGATTGCTTAAGGCATTCGAATTGTCACAGTTTTCGAGGGATCTCTTCCTTCATGGATTGCGCAAGAGGTTTCCTGATTTATCGGAAGCTGAAATCAAAAAAATATATCTGGAGCGTCTGAATAAATGTCACAACAGGAATTACTAAAAATAGTTCTTCAGGCGCTTGATGAATCCGGAATTCAATACATGGTAACAGGCTCTATCGCTTCAAGTTTACAGGGTGAGCCACGATCAACCCATGATATAGACCTCGTTGTTGCCATAGAAAGGGCGGATGCAGAAAGGCTGGTCAAGGCATTCCCCTCTCCTGACTTTTATCTGGATGAGGAAAGTATCATAGATGCAATCAACAGACAAAGTATGTTTAACCTCATTGATGTTAATTCGGGAGACAAAGTTGATTTCTGGATATTAACGAATGAACCTTTCGACCTGTCACGGTTTGCAAGAAAATATGACGAAGTAGTGTGGGGAATGCGAATTTCTATTTCCAGTCCGGAGGATACAATACTGGCAAAATTGAGATGGGCAAAGTTATCGGGCGGCAGCGAAAAACAATTTACCGATGCAGTACGGGTCTATGAGGTACAATGGAAGAAGCTTGATATGAATTATCTCCATAGTTGGGCAAAAAAACTAGGTGTCGAGGTATTGTTACAAAGATTACAGAAAGAAGCTGAAGTGATATAGCTGGTCGGACTGGCACATTTCGTACAAAAATACAAAAATGGGTCGGTCTAAGTTTTTACTTGCCAATATACGTGCTCAATGTCTGCTTAGCCTCGCCAGCTATGTAAGCCGAGCCGGTGATGCAAAGCAAATCTTCCTTAGAAGCCTTCTTTTTTGCGGCAACTACGGCATCATGAGTATTATCTAATATCTCCGCATGTTTACCACAGAGTCTTTCTATCCTCTTGCATAAATCTTCAGGAGCAGCGGCGCGGGGGTTTTTGCTCTGGGTTACAAGAATCGAGTCGCCTACCGAAACAATCTCCTTCAAAATATTGTCCAAATCCTTATCCTGTGAGAATCCCAGAACCAGGATTAATTTATTAAACTTGAAATTCCCTTGTATGCTCTCTCTCAGGGATTTCATTGAATCAACGGTATGGGCATAATCCAGGATAATCAACGGATTCTTCCCGATAACCTCGACACGAGCAGGGCAATACACTTGGGCAAGGGCTTTTCGGATAGTTTCATCATCAATCGAAATAGTACCTTGCTCCCGCATGATTTCTAAAGCGCCCAGCGCCAGGGCGCAGTTCTTAGCCTGATGGGCGCCAACAAGGGGTAGGAAGATTTCCGGATAAGTATGCCGCCATGTCCTTATCTTACACAACAAACCCCTTTCGGATTGCGGATATATCACCGAGTTCCCGAGTCCGAAATCCGAAATCCGAAATCCGAAATCTGAAATCCAAATATCCCTCCCAAGCAAATACAATCTGGCGTCCTTTTCCTTGCATGTTTTTTCTATTACAGAAAGGGCTTCGGGAGATTCGACGGCAGAAACGACAGGAACACCCTGCTTTATAATCCCGGCCTTTTCATAGGCAATGCTGGAAAGGGTATTACCCAGGATGGCGGTGTGGTCAAGCCCTACGTTGGTAATGACCGACACCTGCGGTATCACAACATTCGTGGAGTCCAGGCGTCCTCCCAATCCCACTTCCAGAACTGCCATATCCACCTGCTTTTTTTTGAAATAGAGCATAGCTACGGCAGTAAGTATCTCAAAAAAAGTAGGCGATGCAGATGGTGCTGTGTCCCGCAAATGCTGAATATATGGCCGGAGTTTATTGAGGCTACCGGCAAACTCCTCTTCGGATATATTTTGGTTGTTTATCTGAATGCGTTCTTTCAGGTCAATCAGATGGGGAGAGGTAAAGAGTCCGGTACGTAGACCTGCATGCTCCAGGATGGTTGACATCATAATGGACGTGGAACCTTTTCCCTTAGTGCCCGTGATATGAATACTGGGAAAACTTTTGTGCGGATTCCCCACGTATTCAAGCATCTTGACCATCCGATCAAGACTGAATGTCGAGGCATTGTACTGATAGCTAATCAGCTTCTCATAATCAATCGCCTTGTAGAGAAATGCCAACGCCTCTTCGTATGACTGGAAACCAGTGCCTGTATTTTTGTCATCCATAATATCACATACCAAAACGATGAAAGAATTTGTTTTCAACTGAAGTCTATCAATTCATATGAAGTAAGTCAATGACTTGCGAGTAACAGATTTATAATCAACGATAACGCAGGATTTCGCTTGATATGTTAAAAAAATGGCATATAGTAAATATAATCCAATAAGACAACGATCACTATAAAATAAAATGAAAAATCTGAAAGATGCAAGTAATGAAAGGGAAAAATGACATAAAAGAACTGGAAGTTGGTATTGACGATCCTTTAGAAAATCCTGCCGAAGATTGTCTTGATAGATCCGCATTCGCTAAAAGAATTTTTGAGATAATAGAAGGAACTCCGTTGTCTACAAATATGACCATTGGTATTCACGGCGCGTGGGGAAGTGGCAAGACAACAACTATGAACTTCCTAAGATTCTACTGTAAAGAAGCAGGACACCCAGTTGCTCTATATACTCCCTGGCAATTCCATGACAAAAAAGAAGCTTGGAAGGGTTTCGTATCGAGCATAGATAAAGGTATTGCAGAATGGCAGGGAAAGAAGATAGGGAATTTAAAAAGACAAGCGTTCGTAAAGCAAGCTTCAGAAAAGGTACGGGAATTAACTGCTGTTACCACAGTTGGGAAAATAGCTGGTTCTTTAATTTTAGCACCGTTAGAAGGTTTGTTAGAGCAAACAAAGCAAAAGGTTCAAAATGAATTAAATAAGGTTTTAAAAGACAAACGACTATTCATTTTCATAGACGACCTTGATAGAGCAGATCCAGATATATTATATGATCATCTAATGCTATTAAACGAAATCGTAAATTTGAACAGATGCGTTTATGTTATCGGATTGGATGTTGAGGTAGCATCACAGGTACTTAAAAACAAAATAGGGTTGATAGATAGCAAAGAGTTTTTGGAAAAAATAATAAATTGGTCTTTTAGCTTACCTTTACCAACAAACTTTGAATGGCAGGAGCTTCTAGATAAAGAAATAGAAAATTTAGATAAAAATGTTAAAAGAGATGCATTATGCTCAATATTTTCTTGCCTTCCAAAAAACCCAAGAAAATTTAAACACTTTTTAAGATATATCAGCGCCTTACATAAAAGCTTTCTAAATAGGTTTGATGATCACGAATTGAACTGGGAATTGCTCTATTTAGCACAATTGATAAGGTTAGAGTTTTCAGAAGTCTTGGAAAAGATAATTAACAAAAAAGAACTACTAGAATATATTTCGTTCGGTTCCTTGAGTTTGAACAAAGATAAAAATTCTAATTTGACACAATGGCTAGCTGAAATTTCAAAAGATGTTGAGGAAAATAAAAAAGGCCGTTTGACTATGCTATGTAAAGAAATGATAAAATCTGTTGGAATTACTGACCCAGAAGAACTGAAGAATCATTTCCTTGTTATTGAAAGTCCTGAGTTGTTTACGTGGAAGGAATACTATGCGTTTAAAAAAGAACTTTTATCTTTGTCAAATACTGAAATAACACAGAAAATAACAGATTTTATAAAAAGGACAGGCAAAGATAAGCAAATCGAACGCATCCGTGAATTTATTAAAATGCTTTTTAGAGATAGAGAAAAATTACTTTCGCAGGTATCAGAAGCTAGGGTTCTAGAAGAAATGAAACCCTTGATTAATAACACCAAAGATATTGTGAGAATATGCTTTTTGCTATTAGATATAGACGATATTTTTACGGGGCGTAACCCAATTTTTAATCCAGATATATTTAAAACTTGGTATGGAAATATTGTCGGATGGTCACATTTTAGGAGCCCAAAAGAAATATATACTGAAATTAGACACCTTGATGTTGAGTTAGCAAAAAAACTTGCACTCAAAATGTCATCACAAGCCTCTCTTATATTAGAGACATTCCAATTTGATGACCCTCTTGGTTCCAGAAAATCTTTTGAAGCAACCCATAAAGAAATCGAGGAAATATTAGAAAAAGCAGTGGTGGGACAAATACTTGATAGATTCAGACGGAGTTATGGAATAAAAGAGTTATGGAAAGGAGACCGTCCCTATAGAACAGAAAAACGTTTATTATTTAGCGTAAATTCATTGTTTCACAATGAAAAAGTATATAATCAATTAAAAAATATTACTCAAGAAGTTTCTAAAAATAACGACATACATGAGAACTTTTGCGAATATGTAAGGGCGTTATTTTTTGCTGCGACAGATTGTCTTGATTATACTGATAAAGATGAAGTAATAAAATTGCTGAAAGAAAAAGTGTTTATGAATATCATTTGGAGTGTAGTAGTATCAAAACACTTGAATTTAAGGGTTGTTGGTACATTTGAACAGAAAAGAAAAATTATTATGGTAGATTTGTTAAAGGATGAGAATGCATTCCCTGTTCCAGAATGGTGGGAAAAGGAATTAAAAGATGCAAAAGACAGAAATTGAGGGATGATTTAGAAGTATATTTGGTTAGGAAATAGATAGTATGAGACATCTATGAAGCTTGATCAAATAGGTATCTGGTCTGAGACAAAACTGGAAATAATCAAAAAGTACGCTGGGGCATATACAACGGTACTAAGTAAACAAACAACATGGTGTAAAGGATATGCTTATATTGATGCCTTTGCAGGTGCAGGGATGCATATTAGTAAAACAAAATGTTAAATGATATAGTGAATGAGAATAAAAATACTGCGATTGATTTAATAATAAAAGAACCTTCTGTATCGTATAAAACAACCGCGTATAACCGTTCTCTTGTTTCTGAAATCTGGGCTGTTCGGGAAAAGTGCGATAAACCAAGAGCTGAGAGGATAGCCAAAAGGGCGAATTTACCATTAAAATGGTTTGATAAAGTCCCTTCAATGAACGGCGAGAAGGGAATAGAGAAACTCCAGATTGAAAGAGGCGTGCTTTTGTTGAAAGATCGTACGAGTCCTTTTATCGAGCAGTTCCAGCATCCCATTGGCAGATGCGCAAAGTTCTATAAACTCACAGCATACAATAACTGTAATTTCTGGTGTGAATACTGTTATTTGTATCTCACATTCCGTACCATGCCTGTCTCAACGCACTTTGTAAATTACGATAAAATGTTTCGAGAGATTGTAAGTTTTGATAAGGCAAATATGCCTGACTCCCTGAGGGTTTTAAATCTTGGAGAACTCTGCGACCCTCTGGCAGTTGAAGATATTACAGGATTTGCCGAAGAGTTTGTTTCTTTTGTTGCAAATGAAACAAAGAGAACAAAGTTCCTCTTTCTTACAAAAAGCGATACTATTGATTCTTTATTGAATCTGGAGCATAATAATAAAATTATAATTTCGTTCAGTGTTAATACCGATACGGTTCATCAACAGCTCGAACATCGTACACCCTCTCCAGAGGCACGATTGGCTGCTGCGAGGAAATTGCAGGATCATGGCTATGAAATACGCTTAAGGATAGATCCTATTATATGGTATTCAAAGTGGGAAAGAGA
>VGXX01000075.1 GCA_016873155.1 Planctomycetota bacterium
GAACCCTGATATTTTGTTAAATCCTTAATTCTGGATTGTGATAAAAATGACAAAAGCACGGTTTTCGCTCAACCATTACTTAACTATCACGTTAATATCCTTTGTAATCTCAGTATCATTGTCTTGCGTGCTAAAGGTGATAACATCTTTCCCCTTTTCGTTCCCTGCAGTTACCGTAAATTTCGCCTTGCCATTCTCATTTGTTTCTGCGCTTTCATCTACGGAGACTTTTTTATTTTCAGCAGACGCATAAATCGTATGGTTGGCACATGCCTCGTTATTTTCACCTTTCACCGTCACGGTAACAACGGCGCTCTTCCCACGTTTTATCACCACTTTTTTTGGCTTAACCTTTAATGTGGATGGCACGCATTCGGCTGCAAATGAGATGGTGGCCGTATCGGTGTAAATATAATCCCCGCTGCTTGCACTATTACCATTTGCCTCGTTTCCTACTGCATAAAAGGTAATTAGGCCTGAAACGCTTACAGTTGGAGCAGTCCATTGAACTGTCCACTGGTTTTCTCCTGTGCCAACCTTGGTGTGGGATGCGTAAAGATTATCATACGGTTCTGTTTGAGCCGTATCATCTTTACTGGCAAAAGTACCGACCTTATTATTCGAGGCATCCACAGCCGTAATCTCAAATCCATGTATCGCTGTTGAGGTATTAGTAAATTCAATGGTAATGTCTAAAGTTTGACCAGGTTTATAATCAGAAGATGGCAAACTTATTGAGAACTTAGCCGACCCAGCATTCACAGCAAAACTGGTATGGCAGGAGGAGGCACACGTATCATCGCCACAAATTTCTCCCGGATTCCCTGTCCGCTCTGCAGGCGGCCCACCGGAGAAACCAAAAACAATATCGCCCCAGACAAGAAAGACAGTAAACATCAAGAAAGCACTTTTTCCTATCATGTATCTCTCGTTTGCAAAAACGCTATTTCTGGCGCAAAACAATCTACGAAAAATAGAAACAAAAAAGGGAGCGCTTTTTAAGGCGCTCCCTTTTGTTGGATTTGTTAATCGGCTTATCTGTTTTATCATAAGGCCCTATGTCATGTGTGCCATTTCTTACATCATGGTTTAGCGATTCTTAGCCTTTTCAGGAGAAAGTGTCGGCGCGGGAAACGTTCCTTCAATCTGCTGTAAACCCTCTTTACTCTTCGACCATATTATACTGACAGCATATCTAATTATCACCCGTGATCTTTCATAGCTCATCAGCATCCTGAAAATAAAGTACAACTTCAGCATGACGATAAGAGTTAAAGGAGACGCCAAAAGGAGCGCCTTAGTCTTTGACATCTCTATGGCAATACATTGACTTACATAGCTTATTAATAATGCCATTGACGTAAGGCTGGCAAGAAGAATAAGCCCAATCTTTACCGACATATAAACAACGGCACAATTCATGAGATGTGATTTGTGTGTTTCCTTAAAAACATAAACACTCTTTAATAACTTTCTGGCCTTTTCCTGTAAGTTTATAACCCATCCAACATTTTCAAATGTTATCGTATTCAACATAACATATCCTCAAAAAAGACGTACTTCCTTAACGAATCTATAATTTAGTATCTGCAAAACGGTGACTATATTGCTCTTTGTAATACTCCATAAATTCACCGCTCTTTATTCGTTTCCACCATGACTGGTTATTGATGTACCATTTTACCGTATCCTTAAGGCCATTTCCAAACTTTATTTTTGGTTTCCAGCCCAGAGACATCAACTTGGTGCAATCCAAGGCATAGCGCCTGTCATGACCTTCCCTGTCTTTCACATGTTCTATCAACATTCCAGGCTTCTTGAGTTCCTCCAGGATAAAGTTCGCTGTATCGATATTACACCGCTCATTACCCCCTCCGATATTATACACCTCACCGTGCTTGCCGTGAGTCATTAAAAAATCAATAGCCTCACAGTGGTCATCAACATGTATCCAGTCCCGCACCTGTTTCCCGTCGCCATACAACGGCAGTCTTTTGCCTTCCAATGCGTTTGTGATAAAGAGAGGGATGAACTTCTCAGGATGCTGATATGAACCATAGTTATTAGATGCCCGCGTAATAATAACCGGCAGTTTATAGGTTACCCAATATGCATATGCCAGCCTGTCTCCTCCTGCCTTACTGGCAGAATAGGGATTGCTCGGATTCAAGGCGTCCGTTTCTTTGAATGCACCCTGATGAGCAGCGCCGTAAACCTCGTCCGTAGATATCTGTATAAATTTCTTTATACCGAATTTTTTCGAGGCCTCAAGCAGGACAAAGACGCCTTTCATATCGGTGTCAATAAAGGCGCTTGCGCTGGAAATACTGCGGTCGACGTGTGATTCAGCCGCAAAGTTGACAATCGTATCAACGTCCTCTTCCTGTATGATACGGTCGACCAGTGTCTGATCGCAGATGTCACCCTTGTAAAATCTGAAGAGTTTAAAATATTTGGCGTCTTCGGCAATGTCTTTCAGATTCTCCGTATTGCCTGCATAGGTCAACTTATCGAGCACCACCACCCGCCTGCCCTGATTAACCATGCGGCGTGTGAAGTGGCTTCCTATAAACCCGGCGCCACCGGTAATGAGTACCGCCATAGACATTCCTTATTCAAAAATTTCCTTAATAGCAATATCAATGCCTTGTATGACAGATGAAGACACACGAGACGTTTGTCCTGTCATATCGGTATTATAACTTTTACCCCGAAACTCACCCTCTTTTAAATGCAACACCTCAATGGTTGCCTGCGCAGGGTCAACAATCCAGTACTCACGCACCCCATTTTTTGCATACAGCTTCTTTTTTATACCCAAATCTCTTTTAGACGTAGCCGGCGACAATATCTCAATAAGTAAATCAGGGGTGCCTTTAATATTATCCTTCGTAATAATCTTTCTGTTTTCGTTGGATACAAAGATAATGTCAGGCTGGACAATATCTTCTTCTGAAAGCAATACATCAAACGGCGCGCAATAAACAGAACCAAGCTTTTTTTTCTTTACATAATTCAAAAGGATAGTTGTTAATGTCAGCAAAATGCGTTGATGTGCTTCATTTGGGGAAGGCACCATAAATAGGTCTCCATCGATAATTTCGTATCGTTTATCTTCAGGAAGCTGGAGATAGTCTTGATAATTGAATTTAATGGCTGTTTGCATAATAAGCCTCCTTGAAATTTATACGAAAACTAATCATATAAAGTATACCATACCTTGTAAAAATTTCATGGTCAACAAAAAAACAAAAATCCCCCTGACCTTATTTGAATAAAACCAGGGGGATTCTATTTATTGCATACTTGTGTAATTACGACTAATGCACCTTTGCAAGTTTCAACCACGTATTGGCCCGCTTAAGGGCATCTCTCGCCATTTCTTTCTCACCAATACTTGCCGCCTTAAGTAGAGCCTTTTCTGCTGCATCTTTTTCAGCACGAGCCTTTTCGATATCCACTTCACCCTCCTTCAGGCACGCATCGGTCAGTACCACAACATTGTTAGCCATGACCTCTAAGAAACCTCCCTCGATGGCAAATTGTACCGTATCGTCTTTTCCATCGGTAACCGTCAGGACGCTCATCTGTACCTCTGTAATAAGCGGAGCGTGATCTGCAAGGATACCAAATGAGCCTTCCGTACCTTCTGCAGTAACACTTTGTACAGAATCACTATAAACAACTTTGCCAGGTGTAATAATCTCAAATTTAAATGTTTTTGCCATAATTAACCACCCATCTGTTTAGCCTTTTCGACTACTTCCTCGATGCCTCCCAACATATAGAAAGCCTGTTCAGGCAAATTATCATGCTTACCTTCAACTACTTCTTTAAACCCTTTAATGGTCTCCGACAGGGGTACATATTTCCCTTTTGTGCCCGTGAATTGCTCGGCAACAAAGAAAGGCTGAGACAAGAACCGCTGTATTCTTCTTGCCCTGGCAACCAGCAGCTTGTCCTCTTCCGAGAGCTCTTCCATACCAAGAATAGCAATAAAGTCCTGCAGTTCCTTGTAACGTTGCAGTATCCGTTGTACTTCTCGTGCTACTTCATAATGTTCCTGCCCTACAATCCTTGGGTCGAGTATTCTTGATGTAGACCGCAACGGATCGACTGCAGGGTAGATACCCAATTCGGCAATTTGACGGGAAAGCGCAATGGTAGCATCCAAATGAGGGAATGTGGTTACCGGCGCCGGATCGGTAAAGTCATCGGCAGGCACATAAACAGCCTGCAAGGAAGTAATTGAACCTTTTTTGGTTGTTGTAATTCGTTCCTGTAAATCTCCCATCTCTGTTGCCAGTGTTGGCTGATAACCTACTGCTGAAGGCATACGACCCAGAAGCGCCGACACCTCAGAACCAGCTTGTACAAAACGGAAGATATTATCAATAAACAAGAGCACATCCTGTCCTTCGGTATCCCTGAAATATTCTGCCATAGTCAGACCTGATAACGCAATCCTGAGCCTCGCTCCAGGCGGTTCATTCATCTGACCAAAGACCAGCACGGTTTTATCTATAACGCCTGATTCCTTCATTTCAAGCCATAGATCATTTCCTTCACGCGTCCTTTCACCAACGCCAGCAAAAGCAGAATAACCACCGTGCTCGGTAGCAATACTTCGGATAAGTTCCATGATCAACACGGTCTTTCCTACCCCAGCGCCCCCGAACAGCCCGATTTTTCCGCCACGCGCAAAAGGCGCAAGCAAGTCAATTACTTTAAGACCGGTTTCCAGTACGGTTGTCGTAGTCTCCCTTTCATCAAAGGAAGGCGGCGCACGATGAATAGAAAGACGGTTCGCGGTCTTTACTTCTCCCTGTTTATCAATGGGTTCTCCGAGCAGATTGAACACCCGCCCCAATACCTCTTTGCCCACAGGCACCGTTATTGGCGATCCCGTGCTAATGGCCTCCATGCCTCTGATAAGCCCGTCTGTTGATGCCATGGAAATGCAACGGGCTGTTTCATTTCCCAAATGTTGTGCTACTTCAACAATCAACTCCGTCTTTTTCTGTGGTTCTTTTATACTGATTGCGCTTTTAATTGCCGGCAGATTCCCCGGCGTAAACCGCACGTCTACAACGGGTCCAATCACCTGTGCAATTGTTCCTTTATTATTACTTTTATCTTTTTTAGCCAAAGGTCAGACTCCTTCCTTCATTTATCATAATTTAATAGAATTTCAACGTTGTACTAATGCTTCTGCACCAGAAACAACTTCAAGTAACTCTTTAGTAATTGTTTCCTGCCGCGCCTTGTTATACGTACGAGTCAATTCTTCAATCATTTCTCCGGCATTCTCGGTTGCAGCTATCATGGCTACCCTTCTGGCAGCATGTTCAGATGTCAATGACTCAAGAATACACTGATAGAGCTGGGTTTCTATATATTTAGGAAAAAGGTGTTCAATTATCTGATCTGCCGAAGGTTCAAAGATATATTCACGACGAAGCTCTTCTTTCGTCTCAAAAGCACCCTTTTCTACCGGTAACAATTGGATTTGCGATGGAAAGGACTGCATCACGGTATGGAATTTGGTAAAGAATATATACAATTGTCCAAACTCTCCGGCCTCATATCCGGCAATTAACTGAGAGGCCAATGCCCTCACCTGAGAGTATCCAACCTTCTCCACGGTTTCAGGAAAGTACTTTTCTATTGAGTAACCTGACTTAGAAAAATACAGGTTTCCCTTTTTACCTATAAGAACCAACTTGATTGTTTTGTCGGCATGTTCACTGGCAAACTTTTCCACCTTATCAATTATATTATTATTATAAGCGCCGCAGAGTCCTTTGTCCGCTGTAATCAGAATAATCTTTATCACCGGAACTTCATGTGCCCTCTCCACAAAACACGGGTGTACCGTTTCCAATGATGACGAAGAAACCAAATGGCTTAAAATCTGACGCATCTTGTCAGTATATGCCCGAGAGGCCAGAACTCTGGACTCTACCCTCTTCAATCGGCTCGCCGCAACCATTTCCATAGCTCGGGTAATTTGCTTGATGCCGGTAATGCTTCGTAAGCGTTGTTTAATTTCTCGAGTACTTAGCATTCCTTAACCTTTCTTTGCAAAGGTTTGTTTGAATTCATTGATGGCATTTTCCAACTTATGAATCAATTCCTGATCGATCTTTTTCTTCTCTTTAATCTCGATGCCGACGGATGCATGCTTTTCTCTCATAAACTTCAGAAATTCTTTATCAAAAGCTTTAATCTTATTTACCGCAATATCATCCAAAAATCCATTAACCCCGGCAAAGATAGAAATGATTTGGTCTTCTACAGAAATAGGGTCATATTGAGGCTGCTTTAGAATCTCCACAAGCCGTTCACCCTTTGCTAACTGTGCCTGTGTATATTTATCTAATTCAGAGCCAAATTGTGCAAAGGAAGCCAGCTCCCGATACTGGGCTAACGTTAGCCGCAACATACCGGCAACTTTCTTCATTGCCGGTATCTGGGCATTTCCACCCACCCTGGACACCGACAACCCTACAGAAATTGCCGGACGTATACCGGCATTAAACAAATCACCTTCCAGATAGATCTGGCCATCAGTAATGGAAATTACATTGGTAGGAATATATGCCGAATAGTCGCCACCCTGCGTTTCTACCACAGGAAGCGCCGTTAAAGAACCGCCGCCTAGTTCATTACCCAGTTTGGCTGCCCTTTCCAAAAGACGAGAATGGAGATTAAAAATATCCCCTGGGAATGCTTCACGCCCAGGCGGACGCCGTAAAAGTAACGAAATCTGGCGATACGCTATGGCATGTTTGTACAGATCGTCGTACATGATTACCGCATGCATGCCATTATCCCTGAAATATTCACCCATAGCACACCCTGCGTAAGGCGCAATATACTGAAGCGGTGCAGGATCGCCAGCAGAAGCCACAACGACAATGCTTATATCCAGCACCTTGCTGTCTTCCAGCGTCTTAACAAGATCAGCAACCGTAGACATCTTCTGACCGATTGCCACATAAATACAATATACTCCAGATTCACGCTGGTTAATTATTGTATCTATAAGAATGGCAGTTTTGCCCGTTTGTCTATCTCCTATTATAAGTTCACGCTGCCCTCTTCCAATCGGTATCATGGCATCTATTGCCTTGATACCGGTCTGCAGCGGCTCTTTCACGGGTTGTCTCTCAACCACATTGGGAGTAGTGCCTTCAATGGGTTTGAATTGTTCTGCCGCAATCGGTCCTTTTCCATCAATGGGTTGTCCCAATGCATTCACGACACGACCTAACAATGCTTTACCCACAGGAACCTGCACAATCTTCCCTGTGGTTTTTACTATGTCCCCTTCCTTAATCTTCTCGTCAGAACCCAGAAGTATAGCGCCTACATTGTCCTCCTCCAGATTCATAGCTATACCATAAACATTCTCAGGAAATTCCAACAATTCGCTGGACATACAATTATCCAACCCGTAAATACGCGCAACCCCGTCTCCAACCTGCATGACGTGTCCTACGTTTTCCAGCTTTAATTTTTCTTCGTAACCTTCGATTTCTTTTTTAATAATCGAGGTGATTTCACTAAATCCTGATGCCATATTGCCTTACTCCTGTTCAAGTTTTAAAACAACCACAGAATCGTAAATAAAAAATGTCAGAATGCAAAACCCGCTTTTCAATTCATAAAATTTGCCGGGAAAAACGGTTTTGCACTTTTCATTTTGTTTCTGTTTTTTCTAGTTAAAGGCAACGCCTTACTAGCTTATGCCATTCTCAATTCCAGCAATCTGGCTTTGAGATTTTTTAACCGGCTTGCAACACTTCTGTCTATCATCGTGTTGCCAATTCTTATTACCATACCACCAAGTATTTGCGGGTCATTAACTACTTCAACCTCTACCGATTTACCAGTAATCTTATCTAACCGCTTCCTGAGATTATTCAACCGGTCTCCCTCTATAGGAATCACCGTTTGTACTTTAGCCCTGAGTACACCCTTTTTCTCATCGATGGTTTTTTTGTAAACATCGGGAATGGATTCCAAAACCCATTCTTTTCTTCGGTCTACCACCAAACTCAAAAAGTTTCTCATGAGACCGGAAACCGGAGCGCCAAACACCTTTTTAATTAAATTCTTCTTATCATTTCGCGTAACGGATGGATGCAGCAGAACCTTTTTGAAGTCTGCATTCTGTGTAATTACGTCACAGACCAAATCCAGATCCTTTTCGATCTGCTCAAGCAGCCCTTTTTTGACAGCTATTTCTAACAGGGCATTAACAAATGTCACTGCAACACTATTATCTAACACGCAATTCCCCTATTTCTTCAATAAAGTCATCGACGAGCTTTTCCGCCGTCTGAGAACTGATAGATTGTTGAATGAGCCTTGAGGAGGCTAAGACAGAAAGCGTTACAATCTGATTTCTTATTTCTGCCAATGCCTTTTTCCTCTCTATATCGATTCCCTCCTGCGCCTTTACCTTCATCAACTCCACCTCATCCCTGGTGCGCTTCACAATACCTTCACTAATACGGCTTCCTTCGTTTACAGCCTCCTGAAGCAACCTCGCAACTTCGGTTTCAGCCTCAGTAAGTTTCTTTTGATATTCGACACCAAGCCTTTTCGCTTCTTCCCTGTCTTTTTCAATCTTTGAGTACGTATCTTTTATTCCTTCGGAACGTTCCTTAATCATGGCAGCTATCTTGCCGAAGAGATATTTCTTAAGGACAAAGAGCAGTATCAGGAAACCGACGCCCTGGATAATAATCGACTTAAAATTGATACCCAGACTATTTAAAATATCCAATTATAAACCCCCTCCTCTGCTTATTTAACAGCGTGCTGAATGAGATCAAGAACTGCATCTGTCTTTGGCAATTTCCCAAGCAAAATAAATGACATCATCAAAGAATAAATCGTTAATGATTCGATGAA
Organism: Planctomycetota bacterium; assembly: GCA_016873155.1. Lineage (GTDB taxonomy): Bacteria > Planctomycetota > Brocadiia > Brocadiales > Brocadiaceae > Wunengus. The sequence goes on from VGXX01000075.1 coordinate 8,926, forward strand.
TGCCAGACCAATAAACATAACAAGTTGTATTTTCCCCGCCATCTCAGGCTGTCTAGCCATACCATTTGCAGCGCCAAAAACCGCGATACCCTGTCCAATACCACACCCTAGCGCTGCAAAAGCTATCAAAGCTACTGCCACTGCCAATAATCCAAAATAAATCACAACGACATCCTCCTTTCAAATTTTTCCCTGATGCACACGTGCATCGTTTATATAGTACAACGATACGATACTTCAACCTTTATGACATTTTCACCTCTGCTCAACCCGATAGTTCCCAATCACTCATTCCTGCAACAGCCTGCTTAAGGCATGAGGAGAATTTTGAGTCCTATCGAATGGAAATGATTACAATATTCAATCAATTCTGTATAACTGAGCGAATAAATTCGCCAGCCGACGAGAGAAGTTCCTGTTTTGGCGCACTTTTAAATAGCTCAAGAATTTCGTTCGTTGGCGGAAGCTTGCCGAGTAAGATGAAAGACAACATCAAAGAATAAATTGTTAATGACTCGATAAACGCCAGCCCGATAATCATAGCAAGCTGTATCTTTGCGGCTACAGCAGGCTGCCTGGCCATTGATTCAACAGAACTACTTACCACACGGCTTTGGCCTAAGGCACACCCAAATATTGCAATCACTATTAAGCCTACTGACATTGCCAGTACGGCAAAGTAAATCATATTTATCCCTCCTTTTCATTCAGAAAACCAAAGAAATATTTACGTATAGCTTAGTTACTATGATATCTCACTTTAATGATGTTCATGTTCGTGCTCTTCTTCATCGTGAATACCCATTGCGCCTGCTATATAAAAACTTGCAAGCAGGGAAAAAATCATGGCCTGTATAGTACTGCCGAGCAAGGCCAAAAAGACCATAGGAATGTGTATGGGCACTGGTATAAGACCTAACAAAAACGGGGAAAATCCTATAAATATCGCAATAACCGTATCCTCACCCATGATATTTCCAAAGAGACGCATAGATAACGATAACGGACGAGAAAGGATTTCCTGCATTATATGCAAGGGGAAGGTGAGAGGAGCAAGCCAAACGGGCTTTCCAACCATGTGCTTAAGATAGCCAAAAACGCCATTACTTTTCACACCCTGATACTGGGTAACAAAGAAAACAATGAGCGCCAGGGCAATTGTCGTATTTAAATTACTCGTGGGTGAATGAAAGAGCGGTATCTGCCCCAGCATATTCATAATAAAAATATATATAAAGAACGTCCCAATAAATGGAACAAATCGTTCTGCAACACGTCCCATCTGGGATTTGGTAAAATTTCCAAGCCCTTCAACAATAATTTCCAGCAACGACTGAAGCCTGCCAGGTACCTTTTGCAATCTCCTTGTGGCGAGTATAGAAAAAACGCCCAGGAATATAATTACCATTGCAGACATTACTATCGGCACCCACTCGTGTTTTGTTAAGCCTAAAAACTGAAAATGGGGATCGATAGGTACAAAATCTAAAAACGATGGCAATTCAGTTGTGCTTTCACTTTCACCACTTGCTGACACAGGACTTACACCCCTTTCTTAATTTCTGTTGTTCTCTGAAGAGACGCATTGAAATAGGTCTCTCGAGAGATTTATGAATTAATGTTCTTTGAAGGTACTTTAATCGACCTGTTCAAATAATTCACAAACAACCTGCTTCCGACCTTCATAACGATTACTGCCACCACGATGCTCAAACCAAGGGTCATAGCGGCAACATTAATCTCAAGAAAAAGACAGGCCGAAAACAACATCGCCCCTATAATAAAATACTTAAGGAAACTTATCTTGAGGAAAAAACCTTTCATTTTCTCTCTCTTATGCCGCACTCCATATTGTATCGCCCACCAGGTTGTTTTAAACAAAGCAATACTCAAAAAACACCCTATAGCAATGCTTGCCGTCAACATAAAGGACATATAAGACAGCGAACCGGCAATTATGATTAGCGATAACAGAACCGAAGTCTTGAGCGCCCGATCCGGAAAATGTTCGTCAAACAAAGAAGACAAATCTTTATTGTTTATCGGTGATAATTTATCCATATTAACAAACCGGAAGTTTACTTATTATTTCATTTGGACAACTTCCTGACCAACTTAAAAAATTCTATAAAACTTCCGGCGACCCCTAACAGAACGAAAGACAACATGAACCACGGAGCAGTATTAAGTTTTTTATCTACATAGTTGCCCAGAAAATAACCACCCGCCATAGCGCCGGTCGCCGTAAAACTAAAGCTTCCAACCACCCCTAAAATACGAAACACTTCATCTTTATCTTTATTGAAAAACAAACTATCACCTTCTTAAATAACTGAAAAACAGCTTGGCGATTTAGCTTCTAATTAAAATCAGGAGATTGCGCAAATTTTAAACCATTCTAAAAGAAACAACCCCTGGAGAAAAAAACAACTTTATCTCTCTATTTTACCAATACTAAGAACATGCACCGACACATATGTTCAATTCTCAGCCTGCGACAGGGAATTTATTTTCTGGCTATAATTCGCCACAAAGGCGCAAAACGCACAGAGTTACCATTTTTTACAACCAAGAGGTACCTCTCGGGTGAGCGTTAGAACATTAAGCGGCATTCAAAAAACCTCACTACTGCTTGTTTTATATGCCAAACTACCGTCATTACAGAATCCATAATATTCAAATACACTGGAAATGACTGCGCCTGACACTGACCTTTGATTAATCGCTCTTCATGCCCTTTTTCAAATCCCTTGGCGATCTTGCCAAGGTTTTCACATTTATCAACAACGTGCTTCATGAGCAATTCGTTCTTGGTTACTATTGCACCGCCAGCTGTTTTTAATATACCAAGCATCTCCTTGAAAAGATAATAAACCTCACTTACTGCCTTATCACTGAATAATATACCTTCATTAATTCTGTATCTTACATGCTGAAGGGTAGAATCTAATCCAGTAACTGCCATTTCAATGCTCCCTATGATAGACATACAGGCTTTTATCACATCCTTATCAACATGAGGCTCTTTTGCTTTGTCGCGGAGCAACCTTCTCAATTCATTTCCTTCGCCACGAATAGTCAGTATCCCCTTACTGGCTTCTTCAATCAAATCAACCTTATTTTTTGTAAATCCAACCAAACAAAGGTTCATAACCGACTCGGCCTCAAAGCACATACCACCAATACGTTCCGATACACTCCTTATATCGCCGCTTACCTTTGTAACTGTCATAAATGTTTGTTTTGTATACCAGACCACCGTCATGATTGAATTCGTGATATTCATATACATCAAAGAGGCCTGCGGCTGACACAACCCTTTTATTAGTCGATCTTCGTGGTCTTCCAAATAGGCATCTACGACTTCACTAAGGTTTTTAAATCTATCATCAAAAGATTTCACGTTTACTTCGTTATCAGCTACTAACGTATCGCCAACTGTTTTTAATATATCGAGTCCCTCCTCGAAGAGATAACGTATCTCTTTTTCCGCTTTATCGCTAAATAGAATCCTTTCACTAATTTTGGCTCTTACATGTTGAAGGGTAGAGTCTATACCCGTAACGACCATTTCAAAATTACTCACAATTGGTACCAGTGATTTAATCAACTCCCAGTTAGTATCGGGTTCTGAAGCCTTTTTGCTAAGCAGCGTCCTTAATTCAATTCCTTCGCTACGAATAGTCGGGATACCCTCCCTCGCTTTGTCGATCAAATCAACCTTGTTTTTCACAAACCCATTCATACATAAGTTAAAAGCCGATGACGCCTTTAAGCACATACCACTTATACGTTTCAGTATACCTCTTATGTCATCACTTGCATTTGTCACTGTCATCGGCACTGTCGGGTTAATTTAAAAACAATTTTTCAAAGCTCAATCTTTGGGAAATAACTATGGTCTCTTTTAGAATAAAGTTATGGAACGACAGCAACCCAAAACGCCACATTATGGATGCCGTATTTATTTATTGAATAATTTGACAAAATCCATCAGACACTGATGAGTTGCCTTAATTATCTTTAATTATTCTCAAAAACTTTTCAACACCTCTTTAAAGGCATCGATGGTTGAGTCAATCTCTTTTTCGCCGTGAGCTGTTGATACAAAAACCGCCTCAAATTGTGACGGAGCAAAATAAAACCCCCTGTCCAGCATGCCGTGAAAGAACTTTGCATACCGCTTCGTATCACATTTTTTCGCCGTAGTATAATCAGTAACCGGACTATCCGTAAAAAACGTACACAACATTGAGCCTATACGGGTATGGCAGGCGGGAACATTAGCATCTTCGCAGACCTTTTCCATCCCAGTTGCCAGCCTCTTTGCTTTTTCTTCCAGATTTGTATAAATTTTGCCGTCTTTTAAAATCTCCAGGGTGGCAATACCAGCCGTCATTGCCACAGGATTCCCCGAAAGAGTGCCGGCCTGATACACAGGTCCTACCGGAGATATACTATCCATGATTTCTTTCTTTCCGCCATAAGCGCCAACCGGAAGACCACCGCCAATAATCTTTCCTAACGTGGTTAAATCGGGTTTGATATTGTAAAGCGACTGTACGCCACCGTGCGCAACCCTGAAACCCGTCATTACCTCATCGAATATCAGCACAATACCATGTTTTTTCGTTATCTCTCGCAATCCCTCCAAATAATTCTTTTTGGGAGGCACAACACCCATATTCCCCGCAACTGCCTCAATGATAATACAGGCAATATCTTTCCCTCGTTTGGAACAAACTTCATTAATGGCGTCTATATCGTTATACGGGAGAGATATGGTATGCTTAACGAAATCCTGGGGAATACCGGGGCTGTTGGGCGTTCCTAACGTCGTTGCGCCGGAACCTGCCTGAACAAGCAAACTGTCCACATGTCCGTGGTAACAGCCCTCAAATTTAATTACCGCATCCCGATTGGTAAATCCCCTTGCCACACGGATAGCGCTCATTGTGGCCTCCGTCCCGGAGTTTACCATCCTCACCTTCTCGATTGAAGGCATAGCCTCTTTGATGAGCTGCGCAAGTTTCACCTCTAATTCTGTCGGCGCGCCGTAACTCGTCCCGTTGGCAACTGCCTCATTAATTCTTTTTACAATCCTGGGATCCGCATGTCCCAAGATAAGCGGCCCCCACGAACCTATATAATCCACATATTTATTACCATCAACGTCCGTTAAATAACACCCCGACCCTGACCGTATAAAAATCGGAGTACCGCCTACCGCCCCAAATGCCCTGACAGGGCTATTCACCCCGCCGGGTATAAAATTCTGCGCCTCGGCAAACGCCTTTTTCGACTTTTCTGTAATTATCTTTGACATGTAAAGTTGAATTTTATATGTTAATAGTGTATTTAAAATTTTCAGGAACAATAAAGAAAACATAATAACAAACCATATTTTTCTTGTCAATATTTTTCATAAACATCTGATGATAAAAAAAATTAATTTAGGGGTG
>VGXX01000076.1 GCA_016873155.1 Planctomycetota bacterium
TTGAATATCGTAACAATAAATACTTATCATTTTTATAAGGAGAAAAGAATATGTACAGGAAAGGAATTTTTGCGGCTACTTCATTTGCAGTTGTTGCCGGCCTGGTTACCTTTTTTTCAGGCATACCCGCTTCAAAGGCAGCGGATATCGACGCCAAAAAATTGTACATGACCCACTGTAAAACCTGCCACGGTGAAAATGGGCAACCCACAGAGCTTGGAGTGGGGTTAGGAGCGAGTGAGTTTGCCAATGCGGAATGGCAGGCAAAGACGCCCGATGAACAGATTATCAAGCAAATCAATAACGGAACTCCGGAAAAAATGATGCCATTCAAAGAGAAGCTGACTCCGGACGAAATTAAGGCATTGGTGTCTGTCATCAGGGGTTTTGGGAAGAAATAAACACCCGTTCGGTACTCTACGGCTTTTTTACGGAGGAATAGTGGATCATGCGTAATAAAAAGACACTCCTTGGTTTTGTCGTATCATCCTTTGTTGTGTTAGGATTTTGCGCTGGGACTTCTTCTGTCAGTGGGCAGGAAGGCGAGGAGATTAACCCAAGAAAACTGTTTGAGTATCACTGTGCTACCTGCCACGGCGAGGACGGTAAAGGCACCAAACGAGGACTGGAATTGAAGGCCCCGAATCTAGCAGACGCCAAATGGCAAGATTCAAAAAAAGATGAGGAGGTATTAAACTCCATCGTCAATGGCAAAAACAAAATGCCCCGATGGAGCGAGAAACTAAAACCGGAAGAGATGCAGGCATTGGCCAAATACGTGCGAAAATTAAGGCCTAAAAAGCGATCGTAAGGCCGGCCTCTTAGATACGAGCCCTTTAACTTCAACCTCCCCCTTTGTTTCCTTCAGGTGCTGTATGGAAGCACCGAGGTGGTTTATCCGTTGACGAATGTAAATATTACGAAAGGATATTAACCGTTATGAAGAGAATAGGCGTATTGACAGGCGGCGGCGATTGCCCCGGGCTGAATGCCGTTATCCGTGGAGTTGTAAAATCTGCTGCGGTAAAACATAACTGCGAAGTGGTTGGAATAGAGGACGGATTTGACGGCCTTGTTTTACCCAATAAAACCCGGAACTTAACACTGTGGAATGTTCGTGGAATCCTTCCTATCGGAGGAACGATCCTGGGAACATCCAACAGGGCAAATCCCTTTGAATATAAGGTCACTGTAAACGGTAAGCCTGAGGTCAGAGATGTCTCTAAAGACGTGATCAAAAACGTTCAGTCGCTGGGCCTTGACGCACTGGTTGTTATCGGGGGAGACGGTTCACTCAATATTGCATATGAATTATTCAAAATGGGTTGTCCGGTCGTCGGCGTTCCGAAGACTATCGATAACGATATCCTGGCAACGGACGTTACTTTTGGATTTAACACCGCCGTGGAAACAGCCACAGAGGCGCTGGATCGGCTGCACACTACGGCGGAAAGCCATCACCGCGTCATGGTCGTTGAGGTAATGGGGCGCTATGTAGGCTGGATAGCGCTGGAAACGGGAATCGGCGGAGGCGCTGACGTGATCCTCATCCCTGAAATCCCTTTTGATATTAACAAAGCATGCCAGAAGATCGTCAGCCGTAAAAAAAGTGGAAGTAAGGCGAGCATCGTGGTCGTATCCGAGGGCGCAAAACCGACAGGAGGTGAAGTATCGATACTCTGCGCATCGGATGTGGGCGGGAGCGCTGAACGTCTCGGCGGTATTGGGAACAAGGTTGGGGCGGATATCGGCAGGTGTACGGAAATGGAGGTGCGTGTCATCGTCCTCGGACATTTACAGAGAGGGGGTTCCCCCTCTGCCTTTGACCGTATCCTCTCAACCCGTTTTGGTGTTGCAGCGGTAGACCTGATAGCCCATAAGCGTTTCGGAGAAATGGTCTGTTTAAAGGGGCAAAGGATTGAATCCGTATCCTTGAATGAAGTTGCCAAAGGGCAAAAAAGAGTGCCGACGGAAGAGGGCCTGGTAAAAACAGCCGAGTCAATAGGAATTAGCTTTGGTCGATAAAAATAATAAAACAGGCGCTTAAATAAATTTTATCCTGCGGGAATACCTGTTGAGCACGAATTACATTGTCATTGGAAATGGGGTGGCAGGGACAGAAGCGGCAAAGGCCATTCTGAAAAGAGATCCGCAGGCGGAAATAATGATTTTTACGGAGGATCATTACCCATTTTATTCCAGACCGCGTCTGCCAGAACTATTAGCCAAAGAGGTCGCTGTCGAAGAGATTTTTGTATATAAACGCGAATGGTATAATAAAAATAAAATCCAGTTAAACCTCAACTGTAGGGTAAAAAGCATCGATCCAAAAAATCAAAGGATCACCCTCACCGACGAGTCTAATTTTACCTACAATAAATTGTTACTCGTAACCGGTAGCAGCGGTATCCTGCCATCTATTGATGGAATCAATACTGCTGAAGGAGTTTTTACTTTACGAACGGTAGAAGACGCACTAACCATTATAAAACGTGCCGCATGCGCAAAGACGGTTACCCTCATTTGTTGAAATAATCTAAATGACATTTTTCGGACTCTCAGAAAATTTCAAGCATTAATATCATGAGACCGATTACAACTTCTCTATTAGCATTGAGCTTACTTATTATCGGCATTGTTGCCGTTACGCTTATCCTCATTCTGCTTGGGAGAATCAAAGCCACACAGCATCCCGGGTTTTTCCGGTGGGCACATCGTATCGCAGGATATATTTTTATCATCCTCTATTTATTCATCTGCGTTACTATGTTCCAAAAGTTTACCAGCAACTCCGTTGCTCTATCGGCAAAGGATGCCATCCATGCTTATCTTGGCATCGTTATTTTCCCTATGCTCATAGTCAAGATATGCGTCGTGAGACTCTTTAAAAAGTATTATCTGCGATTGCCCATTTACGGTATGATTATAATGATTGCTGTCTTCATGACAGTTACCTTGAGCGCCGGGTATTTCATGCTTTCCACTGCCAGAAGCCAATACATTATCCTTTCCGAAAAGGGAAGGCTTGTCAAAGTAAATGTAAATATTGGCCGAAAAATTGTACAGCAAAAATGCTCCACCTGTCATTCACTGGAAAGGGTATTTTCTTATGTTAAGACAGAGTCTGGCTGGCGAGACTACGTTTCACGCATGCGCGCAAAAGATCAGGCAATCCTGAACGACCAGGAGACAGTAGAAGCAGTAGGTTATTTAGTAAAAAACCTGGGGATCGACGATACGAAAATGGATGTGCAATTGGGCATGAAAATTATTTTGGAAAAGTGTCATAAATGCCATACCCTTGAACGTATATTTACGTTTAAAAAGACACAGGCAGAATGGGCGCAGACCGTAGAATTAATGAGATCGTTCGATCCTCACTTACTCAATAATTCTGAGGCGCGTCAGGTTAATTACTACCTCAGTAAAATCCTTGCCAAACAAAAACCGGAATCATAATAGTGTACCACAGTGAAAGGTGACGAGTGGCGAGTGACGTAGAAATCGCCACCCGCCACATGTCACTCGTCACTATTTATAAATAACTGTAAATTTAGTATGGGGGTTTGAGAGTATGAGAATATCAAATATCACAAAATCTGTTTTAGGATGTGCCCTTTTTCTGTTTTTAACAATGCAAGGTATTCATGGGAACGATTTTCCATCATTTCCCCCTATCGGGAATCTTCCACCCGTAACAATTCCTCCAAACAATCCACAAACTGCTGCGAAGGTAGACTTGGGCAAAAAACTCTATTTCGACCCGCGTCTCTCAGGAAATAACTGGATTAGCTGTGCCACTTGCCATAATCCGGTCCTGGGTTTTACCGATGGCCTGCCCAGGATGCTTGGAGGGCCAACCTCGAAAGAAGGTGGTAGAAATTCCCCAACCATAATCAACAGCGCCTATAATGAACTTCAGTTCTGGGATGGACGTGCTGCAACACTTGAAGAGCAGGCGCTTGGACCTATCCAGAACCCGAACGAGATGTTTGAAACCCTGGATAATGTTGTGAAAAAGTTAAGCGGCATTCCCGATTATGCCAAGTCATTTAAAGAGGTCTTTGGGACAGGGGTGACCTCTGATGGCATAGCAAAGGCCATTGCTGCTTTTGAACGAACAATTATCTATGCAAACTCACCTTTTGACAGGTACATGATGGGTGATGAACATGCCATGAGTGAGTCGGCAAAGCGGGGCATGCTCCTGTTTAACACCAAGGCGGAGTGTATCACGTGTCATAATGGCCCCAACTTTACCGATAACAAATTTCATAATATCGGAGTGCCGGCAGATGGTCCGCTAAAAGAAGATTTGGGGCGGTATAATGTAACGAAGGTGGAAGCCGACAAGGGGGCATTCAAGACTCCTACCCTTCGAAATATCACGGAAACAGGACCGTATATGCATAACGGATTTTTCCCCACATTGTTTGAAGTGGTGCAATTTTATAACGGAGGAGGCGGCCGCAGCGAAAATAAGAGTCCTCTCATCCATGGACTGAACTTAACCGGTCAGGATGTCAACGACCTTATTGAATTCATGAAGGCATTGACCGGGGAACTGGTCCAGATAAAATACGATGCCATTCCCCTTATATTTCCCAATTTACCAAAAGGATTTTAATGTATGGATATCATTTTAAGATCGTTCATCAATCGCCTGGAATCTTTACCAGATAAACCATCTCTTGATGTACTGAAAAAATGCATCCTGGAGATGGATGGAAGACAACTGCCGATAGATGAATATGTCAGCTTTTCAGACAAGGATTATAAAAGGAATATCGTGCATGTCAGCAGTAAGTGCGAATTTACGGTGCTGTGCTTCAAGAAAGGACAGATTACTCCGATACACGATCACGGCGGCTCTACAGGGATTACAATCATCCGAGAGGGCACTATAACAGAAGAACTTTTCAACAAACTGCCCACGGGTATGATTGTCCCTACCTTTACCCGCCGGTTTCATACGAGCGAACTGTCATACATAAACCTCACAACCGTCCATCGTGTGTCGAATGCTCATAATGGGAATCTGGTTACTATGAATATCTACTTTCCCCCATTAACCTTGATGAACATCTATAACCTTGAAAATACACAGACGGAAAAATGGACTGCCGATTACACCGATACTAAGGGTGAATAGTTTCTTATAAAAAACGTTTTGACCCTTTTATCAAAAATTTACGATTTACAATTTTATTAAATCCCAAATCGTAAATCCCATTCAAGGACTCTTCCGACTTGTTCGGGTTAGGAGGTTTAGGTGCCTGAAAAGATACCGGCAAACAGCGCATGGCAAACGGCATTAACGCAATTCGATAACGTGTCAAAAATCATGCTGCTTTCAGATGATGTTCATCAACAGCTCAGGAGTTTCGAGCGCATATTGACCGTTTCTATTCCGGTGCGGCTGGATAATGGTTCTCTAAGCGTTTTCAACGGATTTCGTGTACAGCACAACTCGGCGCGAGGCCCTTATAAAGGCGGTGTCAGGTATCACCCCGACCTTACCCTTGACGATTTGAAGGCGCTGGCAATGGAAATGACGTGGAAGTGCTCTCTGGTGGGCGTACCGTTTGGAGGCGCAAAAGGAGGAATTATTTGCAATCCCAAGACGCTTTCCAAAGGCGAAATTGAAAGACTTACACGCCGTTTCACGTATGCAATTATGCCGATCATTGGTATCGAAAAAGACATCCCGGCCCCGGATGTGAATACCAATGAACAGATCATGGCATGGATGATGGATACGTACAGTATGAATAACGGGTATTGTACGCCGGGGATCGTAACGGGTAAACCCATCAATATCGGAGGTTCTCTTGGGCGAACAGATGCGACCGGTCTTGGTATTACCTTTTCCATTGCCAGCGCCATCAAATCTAAAAAAATAAATTTTAAGGGTCTCAAAGTGGCGATTCAGGGTTATGGTAACGTGGGATCGACTGTGGGAAAATTGCTCAGCGAAATGGGCTGTAAGATTGTCGCCGTGAGCAGCTCGAAGGGAGGAGTCTATAATCCAAAAGGACTCCGACATACTGCCCTCATGAAACACTATAGAGAACAGGGTTCTTTCGAAAATTTTCCAAATGCTGAAAGTATAACAAATGAAGCCCTGCTGGAACTCCCGTGCGACGTCCTCGTTCCCGCAGCGTTAGGTAATCAAATTACGAAAGAGAATGCCGGTAAGATAAAAGCAAAACTGATTGTCGAGGGCGCTAACGGGCCTACTACGCTGGAAGCAGACCAAATATTGACCGAACGGAAAATACCCGTCGTCCCCGATATCCTGGCGAATGCGGGCGGCGTGATTGTCTCCTATTTCGAATGGGTACAGGATGTACAGTGTTATTTCTGGTGTGAGCACGAGGTAAATGCACGGCTCAAAAATCTCCTGGACCGGTCTTACGAAGAAGTCATTCGCCTTTCTCAAGAAAGGAAGGTTAACTTACGCGCCGCAGCCATGATACTGGCCGTGAAAAAAGTCGCAGACGCAACTATGGTCAGAGGTTTGTATCCATAATTTTTTTTAAAGAGGATAATAAAATATGAAATATGAAAATTTTGACGATGCAGAAGCGCTGAGGATCGCTATAATTGTTGAGGAAGAGGGATTAGAATTCTATACAACCCTCATGAATAACGCTAAAGACAGCAAGACAAAAGAATTATTTTCAAAACTCGCCTCTTACGAGAAGGAACATCTAGCCCGTTTTCAACAGGCCTATCGTGAAATAAACTCTCCGATAAGTCCCGTGCAAGGCTGCGAGGACTACACGGTGGATTTGTATCTAAAATATTTGGTCGATACGGGTATCTTTACGGAAAAAGGCGAAGCCAGGAGGCTCGCCGCGGAAATAAAGACAGATATCGACGCCTTGAAAATCGGTATCCAGGCCGAGAAGGACTCCATCCTTTATTACACCGAGGCCGCAAAAAAGACGAAATATCCTAAGGGGAAAATGGCATTTGAGCAATTGGCAAACGAAGAGAAAGCACACTTAAAGTTACTTGCGGAACAACTGAAGGCATTAAAAAAACCGGTATCGTAAAACGTACAGAAATTTCAAAGTTAGAAACATAGCAGTCAGACAACCCCCTGAATCCCCCTTTACTAAGGGGGACTTAAGGAAATCCCCCTGAAGGGGTGTTACAAAGTCCCCCTTAAAAAAGGGGGCGAGGGGGTTGTTTTAAATGGTATTTGCTTTGTGTATAAAAAGTCGCTACCGAAAGCAGCATAATTTAACAGAAAGGAGTATGAATATGAGAGGAGGAATATTAAATTACGGAAGAGCGCTGTTGGTAATGTTCGCCACAATGCTCATTACCTTGGGGTTAACCTATGCCCAGGAAGAGAAAACCGGCAAGGAAGGAAAACCTGTAAAAATCGTCATCCAGAAAAAGAAGGCCGTAAAGACGAGTTATGCGCCTGTGACTATAACTGAGTCCTTTGAAGACACAATGGCTCGGATGAAGGCTGCTAAACCAAAGGTAATGAAGCGTCATATGGATTTACTTAATGAACGTTACGATTTAAGCGATAGCCCGGCTAAAGACGTAACCATGTTCCGGGGAAAATCCATACAACAAGGCGTGCGGGTTAAACTCCCGAAAGACGTGACCTGGGAAACCCTGGCAGCCATGACACCGGAAGACATCCGGGCAAAAGACCTTTTCCCAAAAGGCCTTTTGCCGCTTCCCCACCCAAATCATGCTGAAGGCGGGATGCTCTTCCCCAAGTTCCACATCGACGAGATCAAGAAACAGGAGGGGAGAGACCTCACCCGCTTTGACCTGGATTATGACCTCCCTGACCACTTTTTGCCGGAATTTCCACCGCCAATTTACCTGACCACACGGCCGGATCTGGGCGACGTCTCTCAGGGCAAGCTGGTAACCATTGCCAACTACTATGAGTTATTTAATGGAATACTGAATCCCAAACAGCTAGAAGGCTTGAGACTGCTGGTAACGCCTTTCCCTCAGCAGAATTTCAACCAAACAGAAGACCGCCGCTCGGAACAACCTAGTCGTGGGGTTGTCTGCTTTGACTGCCACGTAAATGGACATACCAATGGCGCTACCCATCTGGTGGGCGACATCCGCCCGCAGGAATTTCGTCATCGTCTCGATACCCCTTCTTTGCGCGGGGTGAATATTCAAAGGTTATTCGGTTCTCAGCGGGCATTGAAAAGTGTCGAGGATTTTACCGAATTTGAACAGCGCGCCGCCTACTTTGACGGCGACCCGGTCATTGCTACAAAAAAAGGCGCCAATATCCTCGAACGCGGGAGTCAGGTGCACTTCATGGCAGAAGTTCAGGAGCTATTCGACTTTCCCCCGGCTCCCAAGTTGAACATCTACGGCATGCTGGATCAGAAAAAAGCCACAGAGGTTGAGCTTCGCGGGCAGGACTTGTTCTTTGGTAAAGCGAGATGTTCTTTTTGTCATCATCCTCCATACTACACGGATAACCTTATGCACAACCTTAAAGCGGAGCGTTTCTACAAGCCGCACATGTTCAATGGAGTTATGGCCAGCGCCGACGGTCCCATCAAGACCTTTCCACTGCGCGGTATCAAGGATTCACCGCCCTACCTGCACGATGGGAGACTGTTGACACTGGAAGATACGGTAGAATTCTTTAACCTGATTCTTGAGGTCCAGCTTACAAAACAAGAAAAGGATGACTTGGTAGCCTTTCTGAGGGCATTATAGTGTTTGGTATTACATAACAGTTCAGCAGGTATTCAAGAAAAGCCAGAAATACAACCCCCTACCCCCTTTATTAAGGGGGATTTTTAAAGTCCCCCTTAGAAAAGGGGGAAACAGGGGGTTGTTATCAGACATTACATATGCCAAAGGAGGATTTCAGGCTTGTTATATTATGTCCTTTTTAATAATCATTGAATAGATAGCGGCAAAACTAAAATAACTATTTTGTAATTGGGTGGGCCAGAAATAATAAACAAACGAAAGGAGTTGAAAATGAGGAAAATAGGAGTATTGATAGTAGCAATTTCTCTGTTTAGTCTGCTTTACATGAGTCTGTCATTTGCCCAACAGGGGATGCAATGGAGAGGAGGAGGCGGGTGGGGTAAGGACGCTCCGTACAGCAGGATGTACGACCCAAAAACCGTTGAGACCATCAGCGGTGAAGTGGTCAGCGTGGATATCATTACTCCGATGAAAGGGATGTGCTACGGCGTGCATCTGATGGTAAAGACGTCCAAGGAAACCGTTTCTGTCCATTTAGGGCCGGGATGGTACATTGAAAACCAGGACACCAGGATTGAGCCGAAGGACAAGGTTGAAGTTACGGGTTCGAGAATCACCCTTGAGGGGAAACCCGCTATCATTGCCGCCGAAGTAAAGAAAGGTGAAGAAATATTGAAGCTTCGAAATAAAAAAGGTTTTCCGTTTTGGAGTGGCTGGAGAAGAAACCAGTAGGGGCGCCGTGCCTTACGGACATTCAGGAACGGACATTCAGGAATGTCGATGAATAAATCAAAAATTAATCTTATAATCGATGCCGTGATGTTTCTCTGTGTGATGGCAATTGCAGGAATTGGATGCCTCACAAAGTTTATCCTGCTGCCCGGCAAGGAGACTGCGGCTGTATATGGGCAAAAAGTAGATATGTTCTTGTTTGGAATGGATCGCCACGCATGGGGAACAATTCATTTTATCATTGCGTGTGTCTTTCTCGCACTATTAACCGCCCACATAGTCCTTCACTGGAACATGATAGTGTCAATATATTGCAGATTAATCGGGAGTGCAGTAGCAAGGCGCATAGTCGCCATAACCATTTTCATCAGCGGCATATTTCTTGTAGTCTCTCCTTTTTTTGTAAAGCCAGAAGTGCAGCAATCTGAACAAAAGGGACGACGGCATCATGAAAATACGAATTATCAAAAAAAGAGCAAATAAATTACCGAAAATATCGGAGGACAATGATGAAAAAATCTTTAGGGGCAAAAACGATAGTATATCCAACACCCGTATTTATTGTAGGAACCTACGATACGGCGGGAAAACCAAATGCGATGAACGTTGCCTGGGGAGGGCTTTGTTGCTCCAGTCCGCCCAGTGTTGCGATTTCTCTCAGGAAGGCTACCTATACCTACGGGAATATTGTGGAACGGAAGGCATTCACGGTGAATATCCCTTCTGAGACCTATGTAAAGGAAGCCGATCACTTCGGGATTGTATCGGGAGGTAAAGAAGACAAGTTTTCAGCAACAAAACTCACTGCTGTAAAGAGCGATCTCGTGGATGCCCCTTATATCAAGGAATTCCCCCTCGTACTGGAATGTAAATTAACCCATACGGTTGAAATAGGACTGCATACCCAGTTTATCGGCGAGATCGTGGACGTCAAGGTTGAAGAATCGGTGCTTGGTGAAGGTGGAACGATCGATATAGAAAAACTGCGCCCTTTCTCATACGCCCCGGAAATCCGCGCCTATTACGGAATCGGCAAATGTCTCGGCAAGGCATTTTCTGTCGGCAAACAGATTTAAAAACCATTTATTTCCCAAAATCAAGCAGAAAATCTTCCCTTCCACCTCCTTACGAAGGAGGGGGAACGAGGGGTGGTTAAAATTTCAAAACAAATATGTCCATTACCAACGCAGATATCAGCGTCCTGATAGAAAAATTCGGGAGTGTCACTCCCGATATTCTGAAAACCATCGGTTGGACGCCTTTGGTAAGATTGAATAAGATCACGCGTGACATAAAGCCAAGCATCTTTGCCAAGCTGGAATTTCTCAACCCTGCCGGCAGTGTAAAGGACAGGATGGCCTTGTTCATCATCGAAGATGCTGAAAGGAAGGGACTTTTAAAACCCGGCGGAACTATCGTAGAAAATTCATCCGGCAATACCGGCGCCGCCCTTGCCATGATTGCAGCGGTAAAAGGCTACAAATGCATAATCACCATGCCCGATAAAATGAGCGATGAGAAAAAGAACCTGATGAGGGCTTTTGGGGCGGAAGTAGTTGTAACGCCCACGGATGTCCCTCCTGATTCACCCGAAAGTTATTACAGCGTTGCAAAAAGAATAGCCAGAGAAACCCCAAATTCATACTATCCAGACCAGTACAATAATCCCAGGAATATTGATTCTCACTATTACACCACCGGGCCTGAGATATGGAAACAGACAGGGGGAAACGTCGATTACTTTGTTGCCGGGATAGGCACTGGCGGCACACTGAGCGGGGCTGGAAAATACCTCAAGGAACAGAATCTTGAAATAAAGATAATTGCAGTTGACCCGGAAGGCTCAGTTTTTTATGATTATTTCAAGACTGGGAAGCTCATAAAACCGCACGTGTACAAGGTAGAGGGAATCGGAGAAGACTATCTCGTAAAGGCCGTTGATTTTGACCTTATAGACAACATCATCCAGGTGCATGATAAAGAGTCATTTTTGATGGCAAGGAAACTGGCAAAAGAGGAAGGAATCTTTGCGGGAGGATCAAGCGGCAGCGCTGTCTGGGCGGCTACGAAGATTGCCGGTGAAATAAAAGAAAACAAAAATATTGTAGTCATCCTTCCGGATTCCGGCAGCAGATACCTCAGCAAAATGTACAATGACGATTGGATGAAGGCTCATGGTTTTATTGAATAAATTAAGTGAAAAGACAAAAACCACTTCACCTAGTGCTTTAAATTTTAAATCGTAATTCGTAAATCGTAAATTTGCACAGGGTCTCCTTTGCTTGAGTATCGGTAATACTTTTTGAATGAGGGATTCGTATGGAACAAAGATTCGAAACACGGGCGATTCATGCAGGATGCGAGCCTGATCCGGGAACCGGCGCCATTATGACGCCGATATTTCAGACGAGCACGTATGTCCAGGAATCCCCCGGCAAACATAAGGGATACGACTACTCAAGAACACACAATCCCACCAGAACGGCCCTTGAGAAAAATATTGCCTCTCTTGAAGAAGGTAAGTATGGGCTTGCATTTTCATCCGGGATGTCCGCTATCTCAACAATTACCCAGATGCTCAATGCGGGTGATCATATCATATGCAGTGACGATGTCTACGGCGGGACGTTTCGGCTATTTGATAAAGTATTGAAGAAATTCAACCTTGAATTTGATTTTATAGATTTAACCAGTCTTCAATCGCTGGAAAGATATATAAAAAGCACCACAAAGCTGGTATGGCTGGAAAGTCCTTCAAATCCGCTCCTGAAGCTTATCGATATTGAAGCAACTGCCAGGATTGCAAAAAGCCGCGGCATAGTAACTGTTGTTGATAATACCTTTGCAACCCCTTTCTTTCAGAAACCGTTGAAACTAGGGGCGGACATCGTTATGCACAGCACCACCAAATATCTCAACGGCCACAGCGACGTTATCGGCGGCGCCCTGGTAATGAACGATCAGGAATTATACGACAAACTCCAGTTCCTTCAAAATGCAGCAGGTGGTGTACCGGGCCCTTTTGACTGCTTCCTTGTCCTCCGGGGGATTAAGACCCTTGCCATCAGAATGGAACGACACGCAAAAAATGCATTGAAGATAGCGCAATTTCTGGAAAATCATCCAAAAGTAAGAAAGGTTATTTATCCAGGACTCAAATCACATCCCCAACACGAACTCGCGAAGAAACAGATGACCGGATTTGGAGGAATCGTAACGTTCTTTATCAAAGGAGGGCTGGAGGCGGCACGGAAATTTCTCGAAAGGGTAAAAGTATTCTCCCTGGCAGAGAGCCTCGGCGGTGTGGAGTCTCTCATAGAACATCCTGCAATAATGACACATGCCTCTCTCCCAAAGGAAGTCAGGGAGAAAATAGGCATATCCGATGAGCTTATCAGAGTCTCTGTTGGAATCGAAAATATTGATGATTTAATAGACGATCTTAAAAATGCCGTAGCATAAACTTATAACCGCCCCTCTTTCCCCTCCTTCACAAGGAGGGGATCAAGGGGAGGTATTCCGTGGACTATATTATAATATAAATTTACGTAAACCGAGCAGGAGGCCCTTATGCCCATACAGAAATTAAAAGAATTTCTGGACAGCAATAGCATCAAGTATGTCACCATCGGTCACTCACGGGCATTTACTGCCCAGGAAACCGCAGTATCAGCTCACATTCCGGTAAAAGAATTGGCAAAAACGGTTATGGTTAAAATCGACGGGAAGATGGCAATGGCTGTACTTCCAGCTTCTTCTAAAGTAGATTTTGACCTTTTGAAAAAGGCCACCAGGGCTGTTACTATTGAAATTGCCAATGAAAAGGAATTTAAAGACCTGTTCCCCGATTGTGAAATTGGCGCCATGCCGCCATTTGGCAATCTTTACGGAATGGAGGTTTTTGTAGCAAAGAGTTTGACGGAGGACAGGGAAATTGCGTTTAATGCCGGTTCCCATCGTGAACTTGTCAAGTTGACATACAAGGATTTCGAGAAATTGGTAAAACCAAAAGTAATCACGTTTTCTATCGAGAGAAAGTAGATTTGTAAAGGAGGTGCAGACATGACTCATCTGGAACTTACACAAGAGGAAAAAGAAATGCTGATTGATATCCTGGAAAACGACCTTTCCGATCTCCGCATGGAAATCGCAGATACGGATAGTTCGGATTTCAGAGAAATGCTGAAAAAACAAAAAGAGGTTTTAAAGAAGGTGCTGGAAACGTTACGCCAGGGCAATTAGAGTAAGTAGGTAAGTTATAACCTCCCCTCTTTCCCCTCCTTCGCAAGGAGGGGATTAAAGGGGAGGTTTTTCAACGTTTTTTTGTATTTACATACAGTTACTGGACGGACTGAAACCAGCATAAATAAAATGAAACATTACGTTATTCGGTTGCCATATGCCATACGATAGCAAAAACATCTTTGAAACGGCCATTTCGGAAGAAAAAAAGGCCAATCGGTTCTACTCGAATTTAGCGCTCCAGATGGAGGATAAGGGCGCGCGCCTGAAATTTGAAATCATGGCTGCAATTGAGCTAAAACACTACGAATTCCTCCTGTCGTGGTATCAGGAAAAATTTAAGCAACCGCCCGTATTGCAGGAAACCGGAGAATGCAAGATAGTTCGGCCTGAAACGCCGCCAAAAACTGCATCTTTTGGAGAAGCAATCAAGGTTATTATGGATACTGAACGAAGGGCATACGAATTCTACAAAAAGGCATGTGAAACATCACCGGATGCAAAGGACCGCGAAATATTTGACATGCTCGCCAGAATGGAACTCTCCCATTTTGAACATTTCAGGACGGAATACAACTACATGACAGAATCCACCATCCGCTTCGCCAGCGAAGACATCCCATGGATGATGGAGGTATATTAAGGTATCATCACAAAACAAGAAAAAGATTCAAATAAAAACAGCC
>VGXX01000077.1 GCA_016873155.1 Planctomycetota bacterium
CTCAAAGACATCGTAGAAGCCTGGAAGGCATCCTCTCTTCCCCTCTACACTCCTTACAAAACAAATTACCTATTTAGAACAAAATCCCTGTCAAATAATATTTAAAATATTTTCACTGAATAGTTACTATGATTCTAAGAAACTCAATGATGAAAAAACAATATATGAACACTATGGACAAGGAAATGATTTTATAATTACTGTGATGTGGGATTAACTATTTTGCTGTAGAAAGGATATCAAAAAAGCAACTGCCTGTCAGAGGACTAAGGATGAAGAAGTGGTTTTTGGGGTAATTTTTCTCATCCTGTTGACTTCGTTTTATAGTTCTGCTAACCTATGGACAATGAATTTCCAATTTACAAAGGCAGAACGTCTGACCCGAAAGAAGGAATTCGAAAGGGTCTTCAATGAAGGCAAGGTACTGAAAAACGACAAGGTCGTTTTCTATGTTACACTAAACGATTTTCAGCATTCCCGTCTGGGGCTAGTGGTTAGTAAAAAAGTAGGGGATTCCCCGCGGCGCAATCGCGCAAAACGCTTGCTGAGAGAGGCATACAGGCTGAATAAACACTTACTGAAAATGCACGTCGACATTATCGCCATTCCGCGACATCCCTTTTCGTCTGATCTGAAACTCTCGGATATCGAGGATGGGTTTAAAAAATTATTACTCCAAATCAACGAGATTTTTTATCCATGAAGTTCCTCATTGTTAAACTACTCAGGGTGTATCAATTCATCATTTCTCCCCTTATACATCCTTCCTGCCGTTATGATCCTACCTGCTCTCAATACATGATCGATGCAGTGGAAAAAAAGGGCATCGTGTGGGGTGTTTGCCTTGGAATATGGCGTGTATTGAGGTGTCATCCCTTTGGCGGTTCGGGGTATGATCCGGTGAAATAGGACACAGACTACGCAGATTAAACAGCTTAAAAATCTTTGTTTAATTTCAATGATAGGGGTTGAAAATCTTCAACCCTTACAATTTGTTGGTAAAGGCAGCCTAATTCGCCTTTTTCGATAATTCTTCGTAGAGCTTGAGTTCGTTGTTTGCCTCCTCTTCCATCCCCTTCTTTCGATATGCGAATTCAAGATTTTTGTGGGTCATTGCCATGTTTGGATTAATTTTGATAGATTCCTTCAATTCTCTAACCGCTTCGTCAAACATTCCTTTTTCTGAGTAGGCTACACCGAGATTATTATGGGTAATCGCATCGTCTGGTCTTTTCTCAAGTACCTTGAGATATTCTTTGATGGCGTCATCAAATTGCTTTTTCTGCGCATAGGCGAAGCCCAACGCATAATGCGCTTCTGCAAAATCGGGTTTTAGTTCAACGGCCTTTTGCCAGGCAAAGACAGCGGCGTCCTGCAAGTTGCTTCTTGCGTACAACGCACCCAGATTATAAAGCGTTTCCGGGTCGTTCGGATAGAGTTCCAATACGGTTTTGTATTCCTGGATGGCCTCTTTTGCTAATCCTTTTTTGTGATAGGCAACGGCAAGATTGTAATGTGCTTCCCTGTTAGATGGGTCTATCCTTAATGCCTTTTTATATTTTGTCACGGCTTCATCAATCTTACCCTGACTGTCCAGGAAAACACCCATACGGTTGTAATAATCAGGGTCTTGTACGCCGCAGCCTCCAATAAGAAATACCATGAAAAGAAATAATAATGAACTATATTTGGGATATGAACTAAGACGCATAGTGTTTTTATCCTCTTTTCTTTTGGCTAAATATGACAAGGCTTATCTACGGTTTTTTCATTTTAATATTTAGATTACTATACTTCAATCTAATTCTCTTTTTTGTAAGTTGTTAGAAATCGTGACGAGTGGCGAACGACGAGTGATGCAGAAATTGCCGCCCGTCACATGCCACGCGTCACTCGACTTTGTTTTTCACTCTCCGGTGCGGCTCGCCGTTCTGTGGAATGATGTTGATTTTTTTCATATTACGGCTATAATTTAATCCGATTTATAAATACTATTATGATACAATGCGCCCGTAGCTCAGCTGGATAGAGCAACGGTTTCCTAAACCGTAGGTCAGACGTTCAAATCGTCTCGGGCGCATTAAAATTTGGTGATTACTGTGATTGACTTGCATACGCATACGTTGTTTTCGGACGGCGTTCTTTTACCGGCAGAATTGATCCGGCGTTGTGAGGCAAAGGGATTTCGGGGGCTGGTGATTACGGATCATGTCGATTATTCCAATATTGATTTTGTAATACCTAACATTTTAACTGCATGCAGAGAAATAGGGTCGGTTGCAAAAATCAAGGTACATGGAGGAGTTGAACTAACTCATCTTCGTCCTGAACATATAAAGTCTATGGTGAAACGGGCCAGAGAATTGGGCGCATTTATTGTGCTGGTTCACGGTGAAACGATTACAGAGCCCGTGTTGCCCGGGACAAATCGGGCAGCCATAGAGGCTGGCGCTGATATTCTGGTGCATCCGGGTCTCATAACAGAATCCGATGCAAAATTAGCCAAAGCGAATGGCGTGAGGCTTGAGATTTCCGGCAGAAAAGGTCATTCCTATGCGAATGGACATGTCGTCAAGATGGCAAAAAAGGTTGGCGCAAAACTTGTCTTTGGTTCCGATTCCCACACGCCTGACGACTTGTTAGACCGCAATCGCGCAGAATGTATCGCTCGTGGAGCGGGTTTAGAAGAGAACGATATTCAGGAAATTTTTAAAGAGGCAGCATCTTTAATTGGTTTATAATTAAAAGAAAGAAGAAAAAATGAAAGAAGCTACTTTACATGTATTGAGAACGTTGAATAAATATAAGGTAATTATCGCCTTTGGTATCGGTGGCGCCATTGCGCTTGGTGCAGGTGCGGCTTATTTTACCACTGCAAAGACCCGAAAGACAGAGGCTGTTTGGCAAAGCTTGTGGAAAATAAATAATGACCTGGCAATGTCCTTGCAGAAACAGGACAAGGAAGGGAAAGAGAGAATTTCGGCGTTAAATACGGCGGCTGATGCTTATAAATATATTCGTGATAATATGTCTTCTTCCAGCGCCATGCCATGGGTGTTGTTCCAGCTAGGGAATGTTTATTATAGCCTGAAGAATTACGATGAGGCGATCCGCGCGTATAGCGATTTCCTGGATAAATACAGCAGCCATCCGCTTGCGCCTGTTGCGAAACAGTCTTTAGGATACGCCTATGAGGAGAAAGGACTTTTAAAGGAAGCCGTTAAACAATTTGAAGATATTTTAGCTGCCAATAACAATCTTTTTGCCGCACAAGAAGGATGGGATGCGGGTCGTTGTTATGAGAAATTAGGCCAAACAAGCGACGCAGTTCGTTTATACACAAAAGTGGTAGAACTCTCTCCAAACAGCAACTGGGCTACTATGGCACAATATCGTTTGTCTGCGATTAAATAACATGCAACAGGAAGCCCCGCAAATAAAGGAAGTGACCTTTGATATAAAGAAGGTATTCGACGACAAAAGGATCGACAGATACCTTGCCTCCCGTCTCCCCGACTACTCAAGGACATTTCTCCAGAAATTGGTAAAAGAAGGCGCCGTACTGGTTAACGGACGCACCGTCAAAAGCAGTTATGATATTCAAAGGGGCGACTTTATTTCCGTCCGTGTGCCTGTCCTTGAAGAAAGCAAGATCGTTCCGGAAGATATCCCCATAGACATTGTTTACGAAGACGATTATTTGATGCTCATTAACAAGCCTTATGATATGGTGGTACATCCGGCAGGCGGGCATCATTGCGGAACGGTTGTTAATGCCCTAGCTTTCCACTGCCAAAACCTTTCCCAGGTCAACGGGCCGTTAAAAGCAGGAATCGTTCACAGGCTGGACAGGGATACAAGCGGGATTATGTTGACGATCAAGAGTGACGCCGTCCATTCACACATTGCCATGCAGTTTGAAAAAAGATCGGTCAAAAAGGAATATCTTGCTGTGGTCGAGGGAGAAATAATGCTTGATTCCGACGAAATTAGTTTGCCCATTGCAAGACATATAATTGATTCCCAAAAAATGGCAGTAAGGCATGATATTGGGAAAGAAGCCGTGTCCATTTATGAAGTGGTAGAGCGTTTCCGCGGGTATACCCTCGTAAAAGTAATGCCTAAAACGGGCAGAACACATCAAATTCGCGTACATATGCGGGCGATAGGGCATCCCGTCGTTGCTGATTTTATGTATGGCAGCCAGGAATCATGCTATCTTTCAGATTTATTGCAGAAGAAAAGGGAAGAGGGGGAACTGCCCATCATAGATAGACAGGCGCTTCATGCCCACAGGATCGAATTTTTCCATCCCATTCATAACAAGAAAATGGAATTTGAAGTGGACCTGCCTGAGGATATCTCCGCCCTTGTAAACACATTAAGGGATGTGAGACCATACAGAAATTAATTCATTGATTTTTATTGGTTTGACGCTATAATTTGATTTGTTTCATAATTTTACATAAGGAGGCATAAATATGTTTAGTATGCCAGGCGGTTGGGAATGGCTCATCATCCTGATTGTGGCGCTTCTGATTTTCGGCAAAAGACTCCCGGAGGTAATGAAGTCCTTGGGTCGGGGCATCGTAGAATTCAAGAAAGGTGTCAAGGGAGTCGAAGAAGAAGTAGAAGAGTCGAGCAGTAAAACCACGAAGAAGATAGAGACTGAAAAAGGCACCGCAAAACAGGAAAATAAATAATTTGGGAAATTTTTGATTTACGATTTTAGACTTCGGCGTGAGCTCAGACGAACGCTCAGTCGAAGGATTTATGATTTGGGATTTAATAAAATCGTAATTCGTAAATCGTAAATTTTTGTCAGATTCTAAATAGTTGTTTAATTTTTAATTAAGATTTAAACAGGAGTAATTATTATGAGAGACAAGAGAAGACAAAGACTATCGTGGCGCAGTAAGCGGGCGAATCACGGGAAAATGGGGTGTAAGGGTCGAAGGGTAGGAAGATATAAGTAAACTGGAACACACCGTCATAGCCTGCCGGCATGCAGATTATGGAAGTGGAAACAAACACTACATCAGTCAAAGTCAAGAAACAGAAAGCCACTCGCAAACGAGTGGCTTTTTCTTTTTACACAAGAAGAAAATGGATACGATGCAATAGGCAGCGACGATATAAGCTCTCCTTTTAAGGTATGAAAATGAAAAAAACCGTTAAAGTATACAAACTAACCGATACTGAAAAGCAGGAGGAAGAAAGCCTGAGATACTGGAAATCTAAATCGATAAAGGCAAAGATAGATGCAATAAATCAATTAAGAATACTTTATTGCCAGTCAAAGGGATTAAATCCTGATGAACAAAGACTTCAACGAGTTTTTAAAATTACTCAATTATCACAAGGTTAAATACGTCATTGTGGGTGCGCATGCAGTTGGTGTTCATTCAAGGCCACGCGCAACAGGCGATCTCGATATATTAGTAAGAGTAACGATGACGAATGCGAAAAAAATTTGGAAAAGGATATAGGCCGAAAGAAATGAGCCATTGCCTGGGAAAATGGGGGTAGATATGGCGCCAGAGTTTTTATATGAAAAGATGCGGATAAATTAATCCATTACATAAATTTTGATATTCAGGTTATAATAAATGAAAATATATCTTGACAATTCTTGTTTCAATCGCCCCTTTGATGACCAAAAGCAACTTCGAATTAAACTTGAGACTGAAGCCAAGTTGAACATTCAAGAACGGATTTTAGAAAAAGGGATTGAACTTGCATGGTCCTACATCCTGGATTTTGAGAATGAAGCGAATCCATTTGAACATAGAAGGCTCGCAATCCGTGGCTGGAAGAACCACGCCTCAGTTGATACAGACGAGACACAGGAAATTGTTGAAAAGGCTGAAAGGTTTCATCGAATGGGGATTAAAAGCAAAGATTCGCTTCATTTGGCTTGTGCCATCTCTATGCAATGCGAATACCTTTTGACAACTGATGACGAATTAGTCAAAAAGGCGGAAGGTATTAAGGAAATCAAGGTGACTGATCCAATCTCTTTTATAAAGGAGGGAACTGAATGATTACTGATACAGAAATAAAAATCAAAGGTATTGAAGCTCTTATTAATACACTAGGTGAGGTCGAGGCTGAGAGATTCATTTCGTTAGTAATGAGAGAACCATTTGATTATACTAAGTGGCAAAGGACTCTTTGGGTTGATAAGTCGGTCACAGAGCTAAGTGCCGCAGCCATGCAATTTAGAAAAATGCAAAACGAAAGAGAATAGCCTAAGGCGTTCCACCTGACCGTTATTCCGCTACACTCTATAGCGGCAGGTGAGCTTTGGTCGTCATACCCAATCAAATTAAAGTTAATAAATGTACATGGTAATTCCAGATTGTCAAACAATAATGTCACCATTGGCAAGATTTACTTGGGATCAATACGCATGTTTGATGCAAAAGGCTATTAACAATCAGGGCATGGCACCGATGGGTTCAATTCGGTTATCCATCCTCCGTAACTTTTTTTTAGTCCTATGTTTTTCGTTAATGTCTGGCCTTCCCTTAACTTAATCTTTGTGTTTTTTGTCTGATAACCAGTTGCCTTTATACGAAGTGTATATTTACCGGGTTCTAACTCAATCAAAAATTTTCCCTTATTTCCGGTTGTATAAGAACCAGAAATCCCACGCACAGTAATTTTTGCCCCCTTTATTGGATTCCCATTTTCATTATCAAATATAACCCCTTTAACTATTGTTGGTGGTGATGGTCTAGATGTCCTTTTCAATGTAATCTCAACCTCCGTCTCGCCTCCCTCTGCAAGAGTTATTGTTTGCCTGCTTGGCTTATAGCCTCTTTTCTTCGCAGTGAGTACATACGCATCCGCCTCTAACTCTTCAAACTCAAAGAATCCATCTAAATCAGAAGACGTGGTGCTATTATAACCTGTCTTAATTCCTTTGATCCTTAGCTTGACAGATTCGATTGGTTCACCACTGATATTTACGACATACCCGTAAATTTTACCTTTCTGACCCGGAGATTGCATAGGGGTCGGTAAAGGTGACGAAGGTATTGTTGGTGACGGTGATTGTGTTGGCGTGGGGAGGGGTGATATGGGAGTTAACCCGACTTTCGCAATTCGCGCCGAAAAAAGATTATTTTCAGGCATAGATTGTCGTGAAACCCTTGATTTTCAAGGGGGTGGGTTTTAAAAATGGCTTGTAGTGCCGACCTACCCTATTGACGTAGCCGAAGAAACCTGCAAGAATGTGTTCATGTTTTTACGGGAAAAGACACGGACGAAGGATGGAAAGACGCACCGTTATTGGAGTGTAGTCGAGAACCGTCGGGTCAGTGGAGGAGGGGTGGTACAGCGGCAGGTTCTTTACCTGGGAGAACTCAATGATAACCAACGGGCAGGATGGATTCGGACGATAGAGGCGGTATCGGGCAAAAAGACCCAGACAAAGCAACTGGCGCTGTTTCCGGATGACCGGAAAGAATTACCCGTATTGGACTGCGAGACCATCCGGGTACGATTAGACAAGATTGAATTGCGCCATCCGCGGGAATGGGGTGGGAGTTGGTTGGGATTGTATGTGTGGGACCTGCTGGAGTTGGACACATTTTGGAGGCAACGTTTGCCGTCAAGCCGTAAGGGGACAAGCTGGCTGAATATTCTCAAGGCATTGACCTGTTATCGGTTGATCGATCCTGGAAGCGAATTTCGTTTTCACCGTGAATGGTATGTGCGCAGCGCTATTGGTGATCTGCTGGGAGAGGATTATTCGTTGGCGCAGAAAGATAAGCCGTATCGTTGTTTGGATTTGTTGCTTGAGCATCGTGATGAACTGTTTGTTTTTTTAAAGGAGCAATGGGACAGTCTCTTTGGGGCGAAGTATGACGTGCTGCTGTATGATCTGACGAGTACGTATTTTGAAAGCGACCCGCCGCCGGTGGGATTTTTGGGTAAAAAGCGTTTTGGATACAGCCGTGACAGACGTTCCGACTGTGTTCAAGTGGTTGTGGCGCTGGTGTTGACGCCGGAAGGTTTTCCCATTGCCTATGAAGTATATCCTGGCAATACAAGAGACACAGCCACATTGGAGGAATTTCTGGATCGGATCGAGAAACGGTATGGGAAATTCAGGCGCACATGGCTTATGGATCGCGGTATCCCAACAGAGGATACGCTGGAAAAGATGCGTTCGCGCGGGATTGATTATTTGGTAGGCACCCCGAAGGGGCATTTGAGCCATGTTGAGAAACAATTGATTGAACAGCCCTGGATACAGGCGCGTGAAAGTGTCCGTGTCAAAATGCTTCAGCAGGAGTCAGAGTTCTATGTTTATGTGGAGAGTCATGACCGGGTAGCCAAGGAACGTTCCATACGTCGCCGCAGGCTCAAACGTCTGTGGGCAAGCCTGCACGAGCTTCGCAATCGGAAGAGCATCACCCGAGACGAACTGCTGATGCATATAGGGGCATTAAAGAAAGAAGCCGGGCGGGACTTTGGGCTGATTCGCATCACTCTGCCAGATACGCAGGAACCGGTGAATGAACGCACGTTTCGTTTTGAACTTGACCGTGAGCGCCTGCGCAGAACATTGAGGCGTGAGGGACGCTATCTGCTTCGTTCCAACATGCAGGCAGCTTCGCCCGAAACTATCTGGGAATCTTATCTGCTTTTGACCCGCATTGAGCAGGCATTTAAGGACTTGAAGGGAGAGCTTTCCATCCGTCCCATCTGGCATCAGTTGGAAAAGAGAATTGAAGCTCATATTTTTGTTTCCTTTTTGGCTTACTGTCTCCATACAACGTTGCGAAATCTTGCACGGAGACGAGCCACAGGACTTACGTCTGACGCAATTTTGAAAAAACTATCGAGTATTCAAATGATAGATATTCATTTACCGACTACAGATGGCCGTCACATTGTCATGAGCCGTTACACACAACCGGACAAGGATGTTTCTCTCCTTTTGGCACAATTGGGATTAACGCTTCCTGAGCAACCGCCGCCAAAGGTTTATGCCTCCGGACAGACAGTCCTGTAGTGCCGACCTTTTTAGATGACCCCTTGATTTTACTGGCTTAGCGGCTTGTCTACCCCTCGAATTGCGAAGGTCGGGTTAACTGCCGAATCAGGTAGTCATTGAACTCTTTTATTTCTTTCTTGCTCTTGCTTCTGTCTATCACAAGCCCTATTCTTACAGATGCATTTGTAAAAGGAATGACATCGAGGACTTTTCTCGCAACAAAATTATAAACCCTGTCCTTCTTCTGTGTAAGGTAATCGTACACACGCTTTTTATTGAGAGTAAGGGCGTAAATCTCGAATGGTACAGACTCAACGCGACTGTAAAAATATCTTTTGACCTCTATAGATTGTTTTGACCCTTTCAATTCGGTTCCTTTTTGTTTCGGGAACTTATTTTGAAGAGTTCTTTTTACAGCGTTAGCTATTTTCTTTCTATTTTCAATGCCCTGCACCATCATTACGGTAACAGTAAAATATTTCGAAGGCTTTTTAGCAAAGAAGTCAAACCCCAAGTCTCCACTTTCGTCAAGGTACAGATAAAGCATTTATCTCCTATGCCCTATTTGAATACTTCTCATAAATATCTCTTAAAAACTCCTGTCCCATTGAGCCATAGATATTACATATCCTGTTTGCGATGTCCGTGGCACCGGCATCATAGACAAATTCAACTATGGAGTGGATATGCTCTTGGTTATAATCCGGAGTAAACTTTTCAAGTATTTTTAAAAAGATTTCTCCAATGTATTTAGCCGTTTCAGCTTTCTCCCCCTTGTCTTTAAGCTCATTTAAATACTCAATAAAGAAGGGAGAATTGAAGTCCTCGTGAACGTAAGATGATGATACCATAAGCCACTCAAAGGATTCATGTCCTATTTTGGACAAGAACGTAGTCAACTTCGAAACAGCCGATAGAATATGCTTGTCTTCCTGTGTCAGAGAGACTTCGTCTTTGCCCTTATATTTTTCGTAGAGCAATCTCCAGAATTCGATTATCTCCCCTCTCATCTTTTCGTTTTCTTCCGTACTTTCCGTCTGGATGCCTCTCTGCATCCAGAAAAAGCCAATCACTTCACGTATCTGTTCAGGCCTCCAGGCATCGATAATCTTCCTGAACAAACTTTCGGGATCATCAAGCTTTTCATGACCACGGAGATACCCTACGCAGATATGCTGTATCAGATATTCTCTGTCATGCTGCTTAAATTCGCACGAGAGGCCATATTCGTAATGCGGTCTCATTAGACTGTAGAGGTTGTCATAGACGCTTCCAACCGATAGATAGCCTTCCATGAAGGCATGCCAATATTTACTTTCTTTTTCAGAAATAGTCTGCTCGATCTTACCCTTTACCCATTCTTTATCGAGATAGGAAAGAGAAGGCAGAAAACGTCCCAAAGACGTGTAGGCATCAATGACTTTACCGACTAATAGTTCATCGAATTTCTTCTTGAACTCTTCCGTCCATCGCGGGTCATTCTTAATTCCTTCCTTCTTATTGACACGGGCGATCCTCAAGGCAAGATAGACCAAGGCGGTTATCAGTTTCCCGCACGTAGTATTCAGGGTATGAGACACATAATCGCTGATCTCTTCGACCTCTTCAGTCTCTTGTAGCAAGGTGAAAACTATCTCTTTTGCCTCGTCAAAGTATTCTTCCGGAAATGCCCATGAATCATCTTTGGTCCCTTCCTGGATCAGCTCAGTAACCATGCTGATAATCCATCCATGATCAGCTCCACCAAGCCAAGCTCCCGACTCAACAATGTATTTGTCTTTCCAGAACTCGTCCTTTTTGATATAAGGGACAACGAAGTCGAATACCTTGCCCCAGTCAATGGTCTTTTTTGTTTTCCATGTATCCTTTAGTCCATCTAAGATTTTATACACATAGATAAAACCAACGTCTTCAAAGTGGCTGAGATTATCAGTAAACTTACTAGGATTAGTCATGACCGCCTCTTTTAGCGCAACCGAGAAACCCGCTACAGTCATGCCCTCCCACTTCTTTTCAGATCTGAACTCCTTCAGCTTTATTGCGAGCTCGGCGCTGGTCAGTTTCAGTATCTCTTCTGTTGATAGAGGAGACGGACCAGGGCCTTCCGAAGTTCTGAACTCAGTTCCAAAGTTGAACCTCTCCTTCTCGATCCCGGTAACTTTCTTCTGTTCTCCGAAGATCGGGACAAACAGGGGGTCATCTTTCATAAGAGAAAGCCATTTCTGTTTCCAGTAAGCCGTATACTTTTCTGGATTCTCATCAGGTAACAATTGCGGACCGGCTTCAATGATCTTTTTTATGATCTCTTTTTCATCAGGATTGAATTTGCTGAAATTATCCTTGATCAAAATGGA
Source organism: Planctomycetota bacterium (assembly GCA_016873155.1). GTDB lineage: Bacteria > Planctomycetota > Brocadiia > Brocadiales > Brocadiaceae > Wunengus. The sequence goes on from VGXX01000077.1 coordinate 11,365, forward strand.
AAGTTCCTTTGCGTAATCAGACTCTTCAAAGCATCTAACTTCTTCCATATTGATGACCTTGAAGAAATACTCCTTGTATTTATCCCATTCCCTTGCAGCAACAAACAAAACGAGTCTCTTAAAGAATGGATAGGGATATTCTCTGCTCAGGAACTTGTCTAATACCTTGCTCGACTCTGCCCTATCATATTGTGCTTTTACTGCAAGTATTTCTTTGAGAATGTATATGAGGATTTTTTTTGTATCATTAATATGTATTTGATCTGGAGAAGCACTTAATGAACTATACCCAATATATGTGTAATCATGTAGGGAATAGATAGATGATATCGCCTCGTCTAATTCCGTGCCCAATGAACAGAAGGCATGCTTGATCAGACCTTCTTTCACCTTTGTAACAAAAGCGGCCATGTTCTCAAAGTCCGAGATATCAAAGCTCGTCACAAGCGTTTTCCCTATCGTACTTTGGCTGAAACCATCCCAGTCTTCGGGAATTCTCAGTGAGTGAACTGATATTTTATGCCCACCGTCTTCGATCAGCGAATGAGCTATCTGGTACTTCTTGCCTTCGTAATCCACATCATATGCTTGGTCATGCTGTTTACTAAAAATGGTAAGAATTCTTTTTGCAATAGTATCAATAACACGTGTCGAACAGACTATTCCGATTCTCTCAAATCTCTTCTCAAAGCCTTTTCTGAGCCAATACGGTTCAATTATTATTCTTGCTTCAATATCTCTTTCATAGGTATTCCTCTGGCTTTCAGGCACCGGAATCCACTTTATGTCTGTGATTATCTCGAACAGCCTTTCAGCCTTCTTCCAATCATCCAGGTTATCGCTATTCAGAAACTTCGGCAACAGTTTTCCTGCTATCTCAGAGCCTGGCAATGACGTGCTGAACTTTGAATCGAGCCAAATAGAAATTGATTCAATAATGTCAAAGGGTATTTTGTCATTAGGAAGATTCAAAAGGATTTTTACAAAGTAATACCATGTGCGGTAGTTGTCTATATGTTTGCCGTTTGCATCTTTAAGACTTGTCACTGATCTGATTATGTCGAGCAGACCATTAATCACTTCGCCATTTTTGTCTGTTTGGCTGGAAACTCTTTCTAAATACACTAAGGCATCCCACTGGGGAATTCTGAATAATCCTGGGGAGTCCATAGCTTCAATCGGTTGGGGGTTGGCTCGCAAATAGCCATACAACTTCAAGTATTTGAACCATTTTGCGTTTATAAGCTTGCTGAAGAAGTATCTGTGGTACGTTTCCTTTTTTAGATAAACATCAATGACTGTTTTTATCTCAAGAATGGTAGGCTCGACTCTTTGAAGGATTAGGTCAAGGTGTTCGCAATCCTGATAATAATCTTTGGTGTCCTCTTTGAAAAGACCCAGTTCAACGATTTTGTTGAATATCGCTCTCCGCAAATTTTCATAATGTATGTCCCATTCCTGTTCGTCAGAGAAGTCTTCATATATTTTTCCTTCAACACTATCACACGCTGTGAAGTTTGTTTTAAATTCTTCAGGGATGCTTGCATCATCGCATTTCAATCTGATGGGAAAAATATGCGTAGTCTTATTGGCAAATGCCGTTCTAATTTCATTTTGGACAAATTCCTTCTGAATTGATTCGTTCGACAGCACTGGCATAAAGATAACCGCCCTCTTTACATCATCAATCATTTTTTGAGGATCGTCACCAACAAACACGGAGCCGTCATCGACAAAAATATCTAAACCAAGGTTTTCTCTTCCGAGTCTCGTTTTGAGCCATTCAACAAATTGATGGTCAGATGAAGTATGGCTTATGAAAGTCTTTATCAATTCTTACACACTCCTTGCCTTATCCAACCGGTAATTTACCAGTTCACACACTGCCCAGTAGACCATACTTAGCTTATTCCGGGTTAATCCTAGAACTTAAAACAAAACAATCTTGTATCTAGTGGTTAAACAGGCAAGTACTATATTGTTGTGGGCTAATTTCACTGCATAGGAAATTTTCACTTAATTTTTATAAGAAATTCCCTGGCAGTTACAACGTTTATCAGATTTTTTATTCTATCGGTAAAAAAATGAATATCACCAGTTAAAAAATAATCAGGCTTTGTGTAAAGGACAGCGGCGAGAATAGGAATATCTTTCTTGTGTGTTATAAGAGTTTCTGCCTCTTTTAATTTGTGACTGTATTTTGTGCATGGAATAATTATAATATCGCTCAGTGCTTTTTCTGTTTCTTCAAGGGCAATTTCAAAAGTCCTTCCTTTTAGATATTTAAATTTCTTGCTTACTACCTTTCGCAATTCATCAACGACATCTTCACTTGTCAAAAGGTCTATCTCGACTAAATCCAGAATCTTTGATTCGTTTCCTTCAAAAAATATCCCTGAAAGCAAGATATTTGTATCTATAAAGACCCTGTATCTCATTTGCGTATTCTTTCTAGTTCTTTTAGCATTTCTGCTTCTGTTATACCTTCTTTTTTCATCAACCATCTGAGAAATGTCCTGCTTTTTCTGGCATAAGCCTTTTTGAGCGCAGAAACAACGGCCTCTGATGCGTCAGAAAATATTCCAAGTTCTATTTCTTCATTAATATTCCTGTAAATGTCATCTGGAATCTGTGCTACGATTTTAGGCATTCAACACCTCCATAATATCCAAAATGGTTTTCGTATTTTCATTACATCTTTTTGTCTCAATTTATCATATATATTAACCTCTCTCAATCCTATTTTCCTAAATTCTATCAAATTCGCGTGTAAATTCAATTTTGTATCTGATTCAAATTCTGTATAATATTCGTTGTATGCAAAAGCATTTAACGCTGGGATTTTTCTTTGCACTCTTTCTCGCTACCACCTTTCTGCCGATTGTGTGGATGTTTGGAAATTCTGTTTATGACGAAGGCGGCCTTTCACTCGCTTACTACAGGG
>VGXX01000078.1 GCA_016873155.1 Planctomycetota bacterium
AAGAAGCTTTTTTACTGCTGCTGCGGTAATTTTCCTCTCCGTTTCTATATTTACGGACTCGCTATGACTCCGAACAACAGGCACACGCACGGTTGTTGCCGTTACCCGAATACTATGATCGCCCATGATCTTTTTGGTCTCGTTCACCATCTTCATCTCTTCGGATGTATAGCCGTTGGGCATAAACGCATTACTCTGGGGAATCTGGGGCAAAACATTAAAGGCTATCTGGTGCGGAAACAAATTCCTTTGAAAACTTCCTTTCCCTGATAGAATGCTGGAAGTCTCCTTTTGAAGTTCGTCAATCGCTTTCAGCCCTGCGCCGGATACCGCCTGATACGTTGAAACCACAACCCGCTTTATCCTGGCAGCATCGTGGATCGGCTTTAAGGCAACCACCATCTGTATTGTCGAACAATTGGGATTGGCGATCACGCCATGATGCTTTGCAATATCCTGTGGATTCACTTCAGGCACTACCAGAGGCACATCGTCATCCATCCTGAAGGCGCTGGAATTATCCACACAGACAGCCCCGCTTTCAATCGCATAAGGCACATATTCCCTGCTGATGCTGGCACCTGCGCTAAAGAGGGCAATTTTTATCCCGTGGAATGAATGTTTGGTCAATTCCTGCACCGTATGGTCGGCGCCGCAAAACCGCATCTTTTTCCCGGCAGAACGTTTTGAGGCCAGCAACCTCAATTCCTTTATGGGAAACTTTCTCTCTTCAAGTATCCTGAGAAATTCCTCGCCAACAGCGCCCGTCGCACCCACCACCGCCACATTTACAGCCATTTTTCTAACAAACTCCTTTCAATAGTTAAAAATCACTTCACCGCTGAGAACGCAGAAACGCTTTTATTTGCCCAATCTTGCAGATCGAGTTAGGTTTTATTTTCTCCATGGCGGGTTCACGTTTGTAACTTGAACCCAAATATTTTGCAATGTTAGAATGTTTTGCAACGTATCAAACTCAGGGTTCAGGTTGCAAACCTGAACCCGCGATGGAGATTCCACAAATAAAAACCAAATAATCTGTGAGATTTCACAATCCAAAATCTGTGTAATCTGAGAAATCTGTGGTTTCAAACATTTATTTAATCCGTATTAAAATATTATCCTGAATCGCCTCTTTCTTCCGAACATCCGCTATCTGCGACAAAAACCGCAGGGCATCCGTGTAATAACCTGCCGTTGGCTTTAAGCTTGGCACAAATTGAAGCCAATACTGATTTTCCAAATGCATAAACAATTCCCGGACATACTTGCTGAATATGGATGCCAGCGCCACCGCCATAAAGGTGTCTTCACCTTTTTCCACAAAGGATATTTCCATCTTCCTTTGCCCATCAACCACTTCGTACGCTGACACCCTGGCGCTTTCCTTTAAAATTTTTACATCTACTTTGTGTAAAAAACCTTTTAATAGTTCTGCATAATTGTTTCTGCCGCCCTGCTTGTCAACAATCAGGCTTATATTCCCTTTAAAATTATTCCACAGCCTGGAGATAAGCGCTGCACAATTATTAAACAAGACAACGGACTTGTTATCCGTTGCTTTTACCCACTCATTAAACTCCCGAACGGTTACCACACAACTGCTCGCATAACAAAACTGCACCCCCTGCTTATCCAACGCATACTTTAACAAATCAGCATAATTTAAGACGGCAGATATGTTTGTTGCTAAAGGTAAAGGATAATCCTTTTCGGCATACCACGGGTATCCGGCAATAGTCCCGGCATGGTAACACAGCAAATTCTTCAGCAGTTGATAAAATGACGTGGTTTTTAAATCCTTTGACCAGAGGAACGAAAGAGCGGCATTTTCCAATGGTTTTAAGCCTTTTTGGGCACTATACAATTTTTTACTATCGCGAACGGTCAGCCGCTGTCCCTTGCCTTTCATGTCATTTGAAATGGCGTCGTTCAGTAAATCCCACAAAGAACAATTGGCCTTTTCATCCGGCACATCGAAGGCAGTGATGGAAATCACCATCGGTCCGAGCAAAGGACCATATCCCGCTTCATCTATACCTGCTATGATAGTCATATTAGAGCCATTTAAAACAGGTGTATTATATCGCTTTATGGGTGAAAGTCAAAACGAAACTAAGCCATTTCATTTCCCTTGACAATATTCTAAGTAAAAAATATAATTTTCGTAGCGTATTAAATTAATCAGGCAATTATTTCTTAGAGAACGAGGCTTCATGCCTCGTTTAATTTTTGAGAACAGAAAAAGATGAGGATTCTCAGGGCATGGGAATGTAATATAGACAGGGAAATTGTAAAACTCAAACAACAATTAAGCCTCCTGGATGGCCTGGCAACTAATCACAGGAAGACGGTACTCAAGATCATACATGACGTCCGGAATCTGGGTGATAAGGCCATTGTAAAGTATAGTAAATGTTTCGATAAGGTTTCTCTTTCGCCTGATGAATTCAGAGTAATAGACAAAGAAATTGAGGATTCTTACAAAAAAATTTCCCTCCCTTTTGTAAAGTCCATTCAACGGGCTATCAGCAATATAAGGGCGTATCAGGAACATATAAAAATCCGGAACGTCGGCCCGTTAAAGGCAAACGGCGTTGTGCTCGATACCCTATATACTCCTTTGGAAAGTGTGGGCGTGTACGTTCCTGGCGGCGCGGCATCGTATCCATCCACTGTATTGATGAATACTGTACCGGCAAAGGTAGCAGGTGTAGATAAAATAGTAATGACCACACCTCCTGCGAAAGATGGAAGTATTCCACCTGAAAGACTGGTAGCGGCGAGGGAAGCGGGTGTTAACGAAATATACAAGGTTGGAGGCGCTCAGGCCATCGCAGCCCTTGCATTTGGCACTAAAACCATTCCAAAGGTGGATAAGATCGTGGGTCCTGGGAATATTTTTGTAACACTTGCAAAAAAAGAGATATTTGGATATGCCGGCATTGACATGCTGGCAGGGCCCAGTGAGGTGTTGATTATAGCGGATGACCGAGCAAATCCTTCGTTTGTGGCTTCCGACATGTTGTCACAGGCAGAGCACACGCCCGGTATCTCAATACTGGTTACTTTCTCAGAATCATTGGTGAAACAGGTGAAAACAGCGTTAAAACAACAAATCTCCAAACTCAACCGGCAGGAAGACACCAGAAAATGCCTTGATAAATTCGGAGTCATTATCCTGACAAAAAACATTGATGAATGCGTTGAAATTGCCAATGCACTGGCTCCTGAACATTTGCAGATTATGACGCAAAACCCCAGGACTGTCCTGTCCGGCATTAAACATGCCGGCGCAATTTTCCTGGGCGCATATACCCCGGTTGCCGTGGGAGATTATATCGCCGGGCCTTCTCACGTGCTTCCCACAAGCGGGACAGCGCGTTTTTCATCGGGATTATCGGCAAATGATTTTCTGAAGAGGTCGAGCGTAATAACTTATTCAAGGCCGGCGCTTAAGGAGGCTTATAAAGATGTCGCAGAAATTTCAGAGGCCGAGGGCTTAGATGCACACATACAGTCTGTACAAATACGACTAAACCCCAGGTCTGGATTTTAGATTTACGATTTCAGATTTACGATTTTTTCAATCTAAAATCGAATTCGTAAATTTTGCAAAAAGCAAGATTTTAAAGGAGCACGCTTTTGAGTTATTTTAGGGATAATATTGAAAGGATGTCGGGATATATACCGGGTGAGCAGCCAAAGGACGGCATCTACATAAAGCTCAATACCAATGAGAATCCGTATCCACCTTCTCCAAAGGTCTTACATGCCGTTAAAGAGGCGGTAAACGATAACCTTCGTCTTTATCCAGACCCCGTCGCAACGGCAGCGAGGATAAAAATCGCAGACACGCTGGGTACAAAACCAGAATGGGTTATGGCAGGGAATGGTTCAGACGACCTGTTATCTATCATCATACGGAGTTTTGCAGGACCGGGCGATAAGGTGGTTTTTCCGTATCCTTCTTATATGCTCTATAAAACGCTTGCCGAACTGCAGGACGGGAATGCCTGCGCCGTGGAATTCAACGAAGATTATTCCCTTCCCGATGATTTTATCGTAGCAGATGCAAAGGTTACATTTATCGCAAACCCAAACTCGCCTTCCGGAACGATGATTCCTCACGGCAAAATATCAAAGATCGCATCTGCCATAGATGGGGTACTCGTCGTCGATGAAGCATACGCCGACTTTGCGGAAGATAACTGCCTCGGCCTCGTTGAAAAACACGATAACATCCTCATCCTCAGAACACTTTCAAAGTCATATTCCCTGGCGGGCATCCGGCTGGGATTTTGTATCGCACAGGAATCACTCATTCAGGGAATGATGAAGGTTAAGGATTCATATAACGTCGACCGGCTCAGCATTGCCGCCGTTGTGGCTGCCCTTGATGACCAAAGGAGCATGAATGCCCACGTTGAAAAAATAAAAGAAACTCGGAATTACCTTACAAAATCTTTGGAAGATATGGGATTTTTTGTTTATCCCTCTCAAACCAATTTTGTGCTGGCCCGGTGTATGAAAGGGGTTTCTGCTCATCATTTATACCAAACATTAAAATCCCGTAAAATACTGGTAAGATACTTTAATCTGAGACGGCTTGACGACTGCCTGCGCATCACCATCGGAACAAGGGAAGAAATTGATACCTTACTAAAAAACCTAAAGGAGCTTGTCGATACAAAAAAACATACAAAAATAAGGGACGCCTGTTGTCACTGAATAAATCCGGGATTTGCAAGGGCTGAAGATTTTCAGCCCCCACACAATTTTAATTCAATTAACTATAAACAAAAAAATATCCCATGACAAAACGGACAGCCACGATCAACAGAAAGACCAAAGAAACACAGGTCGAGCTAACCATCAACATCGATGGAAATGGAAACAGCAGCATCAACTCCGGCGTCGGTTTTTTAGACCACATGCTTGACCTGCTTACCAAACACGGACTGTTTGACCTGACAATCAAGGCAAGCGGTGATCGTATCGTAGACGATCACCACACGGTAGAAGACGTGGGAATATGTCTTGGGCAGGGAATAAAAGAGGCATTAGGTGATAAAAAAGGCATTCGGCGCTTTTCCAATGCAAGCGTCCCCATGCAGGAAACCCTGGCTAACATTGCTTTGGACATCAGCGGAAGACCGGCAGTGGTGTTTAATGCTACATTTCAGACGGAAAAGATCGGAAGCTTCGATGCGGAACTTATCGAAGAATTTCTGAAGGCGTTTACTGCAAATGCTGGCATCAACCTGCACGTGAACGTCCCTTACGGATCCAATGCACATCATATAGCAGAGGCCATATTCAAGGGGCTTGCCAAGGCGCTGAAAGACGCCGTTCAGCTTGACGAACGCATAAAGGATGTTCCATCGACAAAAGGAATACTTTAAAGGTAAAGGAACTTTTTAATGTTAAAGAAATCTGTCACATGTTTTGGGTTGCCGACATTCATTCTTTTCTTGCTAACGATCTTCCCTTCGACATCACTCAATGCGCAACTTGCCGAAACACCCTGGCCCATGTTCCGACATGACCTGCAGCACACGGGGAGAAGCGCGTGCGCAAGCATCCAAAAACCCGTTCTCAAATGGACGTTTCAAGCGCAGGACGCTATCACCTCATCTCCGGCTATTGGCACAGATGGCACTATTTACTTTGGCTCAAAAGACAAAAAATTTTACGCTATTACCAGCGATGGCAAGCTCAAATGGACTTTTGAGACCGAGGGGGAGGTTGAATCATCTCCCGCCGTCAGAAAAGACGGAACCATCCTCTTTGGATCTTGGGATGGCCGTCTCTACGCATTAAACCCTGACGGCAGCATACGCTGGAAGTACAAGTCGGAAGGTGGCATCATCTCCTCTCCGGCTATCGCACAGGATGGTACAATTTATTTTGGCTCGTGGGATAAGAAACTCCACGCTATTACCCAGGATGGCAAATTAAAATGGACGCAGAAGACAGCAGACCACATAGTTTCGTCACCAGCGATAGCCCATGATGGCATGATTTATTTTGGTTCCGGGGATTACTATTTGTTTGCCATGAAACCGGAGGGTAAGGCCGTATGGAGCTTTGGCACCAGATACCTCCTGGATGCATCTCCATTAATTGCGCCCAATGGAAATATTTACATCGGCTCTGAGGACGCCAGGTTTTATGTTTTTCGCTCCGACGGGCATGTAGAGTGGACATTTGACACCCAATATGACATAGATTCTTCCGCAGCCATGGATACAGAGGGGTCTGTATACTTTGGCTCAGGAGATAACAACGTTTACGCATTTAATTCCAACGGAAAACTGAAGTGGTCTTTTGAAACAGGCGCCTCTGTGAGTTCATCTCCGGCAATTGGGGCAGATGGCACAATCTACGTAGGTTCCAGAGATAAGAAGCTGTATGCATTTGATTCCAACGGAACTGTAAAATGGATATTTGAAACGGGAGATGCTATAGAATCTTCACCTGCCTTAGACGCCGACGGCACTATTTACATCGGCTCTAACGATGGAAAACTCTATGCGATTGGCGCGGCATCAAGCAATAAGTAATGTCATCCTGTAAATCGGCATCTCAGACAAATAAAAAGGGCCAGTCATAATAAACTGGCCCTTTCTATAAAAACTTCTAAACGTTGCTACAATTACGACCTCATTTTCACCTTGATATCCTTAATCTCTTCAGGAGACCCGCCGGCACGCGGTAACTCACCAGCGCCGGAACCACCCTTTATAGCCTCCATCTTCTTGGCTCCACGTTCATCCATGTAAGTAGCAAACCAATACAAGAATGATACAAAGAACGTGCCTCCCACCATATTCCCGAGTGTAACAGGAACGAGGTTCCATCCAAACATCTTCCCCCATGAAATTGCTTCCGGATCGTGAGGCAGTAAATTCGCAATCGTTAAAATGGTCATATTTGCCACACTGTGCTCCATCCCTGTTGTTATGAAGCAGAACAGACACCACCAGATCATAATCAGTTTGCCTGAGTCACTCGTAGTTCTGCCTATTGCAGACCATATTGCAAGACAGACGAGCCAGTTACAGAAGATACCCCTGAAGAATAGCTCCCACCATGGCCCGTTACACTTATAGGTAGACACCTTGAGTATAAATGACTTCCAGGGATCGGGGGCAAAGATACCGGATAGAATAATCATAAGCGCAAAAAGCATCGACCCGCCCAAGTTACCAATGAAAGTCCAGAACGAGCCAAGCATGAACTCTCCCCAACTTACAGTTCCTCGAAATGGCCCCATTCCCAAAAGCAAGTTATACCCTGTTAACAATTCACATCCACAAACAATTACCAATGACAAAGCAATGCCAAAGGTTGCGCCAGCAACTATCTTCCCTATCCCTGGATTTATTGCTGCAACTGGGGCAGCACAAGTAAATGCCAGGATAACACCAAAAGCCACATAAAAACCAGCCAGCACAGAAAGTACCAAGAAACCTGTCAGGCTGTGTTTCATGCACGTAGCCTTTTTCAAAGACACTGACGCAAGCGTATCTACAGCTCCAGTATATAACATTAATTGTTCTCCTCTAAAATGTTGTTGTGAAGATCATTTTCCAATCAACACACCATTTTTACTTACGCTTCATATCTCATCTCAACTCTATACTTCTAAACATCCAACCTCCTTAAAATCTCTTTAATTATTTAACACACCCCCTTTCCTTTTCAGTATTAAAAATACCCCATAATTCGAAAAATCCCCTTTTCACACTTTTCTACGATAAGGCAAATTTATCCATATCCCTGATTTGCTCCAGATTTCGCACTTTATCAGACAATTGCTTCTTTTCCAATGCCTTCTTACCTATATTCACAACGTCACCCGGCAAAAATGGCTTCAGGGCGTAATCATACACACCGCAACGGATTATTTGGTTTTTATCGTATTCATTCGGATTGAAAATCGCCACAATCTCTGCATTTGGATTCGTGAGCTTAATTATCTTCAGCATCTCGAAACCCGCCTGCGACTTTACTTCCAGATCAATAATGATGATATCATAGACATTTTTATTGAGAAATTCTACCGCTTTTTTCCAATCCGTTCCATCACACGTTTTATATTTCTCCCCCTTAAAGGCGCCCACCAGCAACTTTCGAATCTTTCCCTGGTCTTCTATAATCAAAATATTTGGCATAAAATCTTTCATAAATTACCATGATTATCATCTTATTGATGGGGGAGGCTCCAGTCACCGGGTGTTTTTGAATGTTCTTCAGGCTGTTTTTTCAAAGCATCCCTTTCCTTTTCAGCACTTTCCAAATTATTCATAAGTTCCCTGATCGTATAATCCTTGTCACTCATTACCTTCTTTGCTTTGGAAAGCGAGTCCTCTAACTCCCATATCTCCTTTTGTAATCGGGCCTTTTCTTCTTCCAGTTTTGCCTTTGCATCTCCGAGGTTTTTGTTTACAAGCTTCAACTGTTCGTCTTGTTCTCTAACAGAAACTGCGACCTTCTCTGCCTCCTCTTTTTGCCGCGTAATGTCAGCGATCATTTTATTCATTTCTTCCATAGAACCAAAAGATTTCATTACCCTTTGCTGCAACTGGTCATGAAAAGTCTTTTCCCTGATGTATCCCGATTCCTTCATTGCATAATACTTATTAATCATCTTTGTTGCAAACCCAACGTTCACAAACAACAATATAAGAATCAGGGTCTTTGCATTGACGGACAAACCCTTAACGCTCTCATTTCCCATAATTTTTTACTCCTCGTTCAGTGTATTTTAATTCATTTAAATACATGCTTTTACCTTTCCGTTATATCCCGAAATACACCTTCAATTCTAATCGCCTTGCCGTTTTCATCACGCACGAGATTGCACGTCCTTTCAGAAATAAATCGTTCGCCATTTTTTCTCTTGCAATAGGAAGTAAAGTCTCTCCATACGCCTTCCTTCTCCAACTTTTCAACTAACTCTTTTCGGTCGTCGGGATTAACATATACATCCTTTACCCGCGTTCCTATGACTTCTTCCGGCGAACTGTAACCGAGTATCTCTGCCCCTGCCTGATTAATCCAGGTAAATACCCCATCTTCGGCAGGCTCACACTGATATATACCTTCTTTCAACGAATTCAGCAGTTGCCGGTGATGTCTTTCTGATTCCTGCAACTCCTCCTCCAATTTCTTCCGCTCCGTAATATCTCTAAATATTCCTTCTATACGGATAGGTTTACCTTTGTCATCGGTCACCAGACTGGATGTCCGCTCCATATAAAAGCGCTCTCCGTTCTTCCTCTTACAGAAAGATACGAAACCTTTCCATACTCCATCTTTGGATAGCTTCTCAACGACTTTTTTACGGTCATCCGGATTTACATAAATATCCTTCACCTTTGTTCCAATCACCTCTTCCGGAGATTTGTAACCAAGCATCTCAGCGCCTGCCTGATTGACCCAGGTAAACACCCCGTCTACTTCTGGTTCACACTGATAGACACCTTCTTTGAGTGAATCGAACAACAAACGGTATTTCTTTTCGGATTCGACAATCTCCATCTCCACCTTTTTTCTCTCCGAGATGTCTCGAAATACACCATAAATAGTAACAGGATTTCCTTTCTCGTCCCTCAGCAAATTGCTCGTACGCTCTGCATAGAAACTCTCGCCATTCTTCCTTTTACACAACGAGACAAATTCCCTCCAGACACCATCTTTTTCGAGTTTTTCGCAAAGCCTTCTTCTGTCTTCCGGGTCCACATAAATATTTTTTACCTTTGTTCCAATCACTTCTTCCGGACCGCTATACCCCAATAATTCGGCGCCCGCCTTGTTAATAAAGGTAAATACCCCCTCCACTCCGGGCTCTGATTGATAGATCCCTTCCTTTACAGAGTTAAACAATTCCCTGTATCGTTTCTCTGATACCGCTATCTCCTTCGTCTTCTCATCCAGGGACTTCGCCATGGCGTTAAAGGAATTTGCCAATACGCCAATCTCATCTTCTCTCTTTATGTCTACTCTTTGAGTTAAATCCCCCGACGCCATCTTCTCGGTTACTTCTTTCAGCTTAATAATCGGTATCGAAGTCTTTCTACCGATAAAGTACGCCACCAGCACTATCGGAAATGCCAGCACCAGCAATATAGAACTCACAATATAATTAAGATTATAGGCCGCCCCATAACCCTCATCCCTGTCAATTTCTGCTATAACACCCCAATTAAACTCCGGTAGCCACCGCCATACACCCAACACGGTGATACCGCTGTAATCCTTATAGCCCTTTGCATCAAAGCCATTATTGCCGGAAACGCACGCTTTCACTCCATTGGTCAATTCGCCCGTTTCCCTGTTGATCAACTTCAATTCTAATGCGCATCTCTTTTTCACCAAACCCATTTCTTTCAGATGCACGGCAAATCTTGACTCTGTGATCATATATCCGTCTTTATTCACGAGATACGTCTCACCCGTCTTCCCCAGCTTAAGACTCAACATCAATTCATTCAACGTCCTAACATCGATCCTCAAAGCGACAACGCCGATTACAACTCCATCCCTGTCTTTCAATGGAGTCGAAACAAACATGGTCGGCATGCCGAGTTCCTTCTCTCCAAGTTCGTTTACAAGGGGAATCTCTGATGGAATAACGCTCGATACAAAGGTATTTCCCTGCATCGCTTGTTTGAAGTAATCCATCTCCGAAATATCATTTCCCACATTTTCCCCACTTGTGGCGACCGTTACCAGTCCTTTATCATTACATACCAGCGCGCCATTACAACCGTATTCGTTCTTCACCACTTCAAGATATTGAACTATATCCGCATAATCTTTATCATCCCTTGTAATCTTTGCACATTTGGACATCAGTGGATTATTTGCAATCACACGGACATTCTTCATCCTTTCGCTTATCCAGGTAGTGACCAGTTCTGATTGCTTATGCCCGATACCATCGAGGTTTCGTATCAAAACATCCTGAAGATCCGACTGCATCCTCGGATAGGCCACAATCCTTAACAAAACAAATGGTATTAACGTAAATATGATCAGTAAAAAAATAAGCCGATTTTTAATCGAGATAAACATTATTTTTCTCCGTAATTTAACAAAATTGTACTTCCAAGTTCATAAATATCAAGACCTCTCCGCTGCCGATTACACATTCTTTACCACCAGTGTGTTGGGTAATCTCTTTTCCCAAGCTTATTGAAAATCACGCCGATTAACAACAGAATAAAAGCCCCCAAGATGACCGGATTCAAGATATACATATAGCCGACACCCAATCCACCGGTCTGAACCGCCACGTATGCGGTTGCACCAGCGGGGGGATGGATCGAATAAGTCACCACCATAAGCACCAGCGCAAGGGAAACACCAAGGGCAATAGACCAAAACGTAGCGCCGAAGAAATCATTTACACACACACCGATGCATGCTGCCAGGAAGTGCCCCATCAATACATTCCTCGGCTGCGCAAGCGGCGCCTTATAAGCGCCGTATATCAATACAGCGCTGGCGCCGAACGGCCCTAATAACATCGGGCATTTCCAGAGAAAAGCAAGCAATGCTGTAAATCCAACGCCCAAAAACGCACCCCACAAAGAAAGCCACACCTCCCTCGCAGGAATTGCAGGCTGCGGCGCCCTGGGTAACTTCTTTACATACCCACGAAACTTATTTATTCCATCCATTATCGGCATTTTTCTCTTCTCCCCATTTGAAGACCCTTTAAAGAACTCCGACACATGCGCTAAATAACCTTCTCTATCTTCTTCTAAATCTTCTTTGACGTCAAACTTAACATCTATAACCTTTTTAACCTCTGTGGTTTTTCTTTTCTTGAACATCAGGCAAAACCCATCCCCTCTTCCTCAATCCTAATAGCAAGATTCACAAAAAACAATCTGCGAAGCACAGAAAAGAAATTATCATCCACATAGGTTTTTACCGTCTTTTTGCTTGCGGCCTTATTTAAGGAAAGCAAGGTGTAAATTTTACTTCTTGGTCTTTATGTAGTAACGAAAAATATACCAACATCGTCATGAGGGGAAAAAAACCACTTATATTTTATGTAAGTGGAATTCAATCAACGTTTTATTAAAACGATTATATTTTCACTTTCATAAACAATCTGCTTCTGTTCGGCTCACAAAGACATTCCATTATGCAATAGTGGTTTCAGTATGAAATTAAGCCTATACTTTTTAAGTATCTTGATTACATTTTATATTTCTTGATTTTTTTCTATTTAGTTAATATCCGCAAGACCTTAGAGAGAATTTGATCATTGATTTGCTTTTATCCGTTTTGACATATTTTTATGCTTAGGTACGACATAAAAAAGGCATCAATCGCTTAACCGCCGCAACAGTTTTTAAATTTTCTTCCGCTTCCGCACGGACACGGCATGTTACGGCCAACCTTTGGTTGTTTTTGCGCCGAACCGCCCTGTTGCAATAAATGTACGGACAGTTCGGGTATTTTATCTAATTCATCCTTTATCGTCGGGAAAAATTCTCTGAAATTTTCTGCTTTACTGTGTAACGATTTAACAAATATTTCCTCTTCAGCGCGATATGCTTCCCCAGTCACCCCTTCCGGCAGTCCCCAACGATGTACAAAGTTAAATTCCCATAAATCATTTGTAACTACCTTTAGCATACGCGTCTTTAATAAACATATGCTCGTAACGACTTCCGCACGGGCGTGTTCTTTTATAATGCCAGCAAACAATAAAAAGTCATACACGTAATGAGCGCCCCACAGTAAGGCTACGGCCTCTGCCTTGTTAAATGAAAGAAAACCGCCCATTACGCCTGCCAGATACTTATCAAATGAATCACTATCAAGCGAAAAGAAGGTATTTAAATCTGCCGTCTTGTTTTCGGCGCGCCTACCCCAATAATTCACCATCCCATCCCAAAGGATGCCGCTACAGGCAAAACTCATCCGGTACTTGTGGTGCATATATTTCCGGAAATGACCGCCAATAAACATAGTGCAGCCGTGCCGGTTTCTGAAAAATTCCTGACGAAACACCCCCGCTATATCTTGATCCTGGCCTCCAACAATTGATTTTTCTATAAGGTCCATGGTATGGGGAGGGAATTTAAACTCAATGGCATTAATTTCCTTCTCAAACTGCTCACGATTGAACTCGCGGGTATCTAAATACTGTTTATAATATTGTTCTGTATAATTATAATACAGTGCCATAGCAAGTTCATACCCGGCGCCGCTGATTAATTCAGGTGATTCTTCTACCGGCCCAAAGGTTTTTTCAGCCAGAGATACCGCAAGGTCTGTATACCCGTAGAACAAAAGACTTTTCAATGCCTGGATCATGTTGTCAATGCCCTTTACGGGATTTTCTTTAAAACGATCCAACGGCCCGGTTAGCTTTTCTTTTTCCTGGTGAAACAGATGCCAATTGATGAGAAATTCATCAAAGTAAGAATGCTCTTTTTTGTAGAGTGTTGGCTGGAAGGCGATACATACTTCAATAAGATTCAGAATCTTATCGAATTCTTTTTCTTTTTGAAAATTACCCAACATTTCCACCAACACACCGCCTAAATCCAGCTCTTCAATAAAGGATTCGGTCAGAGGCGCTTTTAGTGTGCTTATAACCAAATCATATCGCCCATCGTCTGACTCGCCGCCAAACTGTTCATCCCATTTGTCAACGTCATTATAGATTGTCTTCATATTCTGATTCTTACCTTGATGTAAGCGGTGTTTCGGCTTGTGTAAATTCTTTGGAAATCGGAGAAAATTAAAGAATTCACCTGCTAAAAGTACCAGAATTGAAATGGAAAGTCAACGGTCTGTCAGAAAACCAGCGATTCAAATTATTCATGCCCAATTTGCGGAATAAGTTTAAGCTAAGGGTGTGGTGTTATTGCGACAAGAGTAATTTGCTTTTTGGCGGGACCGTAATACCAAAATATCCTATATTGAGTTTTGAAATCTTGCCTTCCAAGGCATCTTTTAGACCATTTTGGACACTTTCAAGGGCATTCATGTTTTTATAAAGCCATGATTCCGATTGTGGAATTATCTGTAACAACTTTTTCAGCCGGTTAAGTTCATCAATATCAATAATTGCCGCGATCTTGCGTCCTTCATCATCCGTTATATATTGTTTGACATTAACCATTTTACTCCTTCGTTTCGCCGCTATTGCCATAACCGACTCCTTCCTGAACCATTTAAAAAACTACTTCGTATTCTGATATTTTCCCAAATCTTACCTTATACAACGTG
>VGXX01000079.1 GCA_016873155.1 Planctomycetota bacterium
TAACGGATGAGAACCGGGAATTATTACGCAAACTTTCTAAAATTGCTGAAACAAAATATTCCGTTGGTAAGACTACACAGAGGGATGTGCTTGCTGCACAGGTTGAATTATCTACATTAGCCAATAACCTTATTGTTTTAAACAAGGAAAGGGAATCCATTATCGCCCGATTGAATAGCTTATTGGATAGACCCACACACGCCCCTTTGGGCAAACCGCGACCATTTAAAAAACATACTCTAACTCTGACGATTAAAGAATTGGAAGACCGCGCTATTAAAAACCGTCCCGAACTAAGGAAGTTTGATCACGCCGTAAAGAAGGAAGAAGCAACCTTAAAACTTTCAAAAAAAGATTATTACTTTGCAGACCTTGAACCGATGGTGGAATACATGCAGGAAGACAAGCGTTCTGATACATGGGCATCGTCACTCACGATAAACGTCCCCTGGCTCTGGCCAAAAAATCGGTCAAAGGTTAAAGAATCAAAAGAAGGCCTTAATGCCGCTAACGCTGACTATCGTTTTATCAATAACAAGACAATGTTTGAGGTCAAAGATTTATTAGTCAGGGTACAATCATCTGAAAGCACGATAAATCTTTATAAAACAGGAGTAATTCCACAGGCAGAACAATCCTTAAAAGCCGCACGAATCGGATATGAGGCAGACAGGGTGGATTTCCTTACCCTGATTGATAGTCAGAGGATTCTTTTGAATTCGAGATTACTTTACTGTAGGGCATTAACTGATTTTGAACAAAACCTGGCAAATCTGGAAAGAGCCGTGGGTATACAACTAACCCAATAAAACTATAGTTCAACTGCGAATATGCCCAAATAAACACGAAAAAGATTAAGGAGAAAAAGAGCACTGGCGAAATGGAGAAAAACAAGTAAACTCACTATAGAAGGAGAATTTTTACCCCCTGTGTCCCCCCATTGCGAAGGGGGGAAAGAGAGGGGGCTTTGGTTGCGGCTATGCTGCGCTGGAATTTTATTTTTTTTCTCCTTTTCTTTATCTGCGCCTTTCTTCTTTCTTACACAACTCATTGCGAAAGGGGTAATGTATGTCCTTTAAGATACTTCTTCACAAGTACAGAAATAACAAGAGAAGCATGGCAGCCAGACAACCCCCTGAGTCCCCCTTTGCTAAGGGGGACTCAAAAATCCCCCTTAAAAAAGGGGGCTGGGGGGTTGTTTATGACGGGCATTTGCGGTATGTCAAAAAAAGTCGCTACCACAGGCAGCTTAATTTAATAAAATCTGCGCTTGTTATTCTGAGTATCCTTTTCAGTACTTGCGTACCTTATAGTTTAATGACTCAGTGCCGTGCGTCTCTGCGTGATATATTAAACCTCATACCTTCTGCATGCGCTGAAGAAGCAAAAGAAAAGAAGATTCTGTATTGGACCTGCGGCATGCATCCCTCCGTCAAGATGGATAAACCCGGCAAATGTCCCATTTGCGCTATGGACCTGGTTCCCGTGTATGAAAAAGGAGCAGGTGCTGAGGAGGCAGGTGCGCTGGCCACCATAGAATTGAGTGAACGCGCCCGCAAACTGGCGCAGGTCAAAACGGACATTATTGGTTTCAAATCCTTAACCAAGGATATTTATACAGTTGGTTTAATCGAATATGACGAAAGACTCAAGACCGTTGTCTCAGCATGGATCCCGGGCAGGATTGATAAGCTCTTTGTCGATTTCACGGGCACTCAAGTTGTAAAGGGGGAATCCATGGTGTGGATATATAGTCCCGACCTTGTATCCACGCAGGAAGAATATCTGTTAGCGCTGGAAACCCTGGAAAAAGTTACGGAGAGTCCTTTCGATGAAGTAATACATGGCGCTAAATCACTCATTGAGGCATCTAAAAGGAGATTATTATGGTGGGGTGTTACGGAGAGACAGATTGAAGATGGCGCTAAATCACTCATTGAGGCATCTAAAAGGAGATTATTATGGTGGGGTGTTACGGAGAAACAGATTGAAGAACTCACGAAAAACAAAAAGATAAAACAGCACACGGTTATATACGCCCCTATTGGCGGCATTGTCATAGAAAAAAAGGCATTAGAAGGTCAATACGTTATGCAGGGCGAGATGATATACACGGTCGCCGACCTTTCAAACATATGGATGAAGGCCAATATTTATGAGTATGAAATGGCCTGGATCAAGATCGGACAGGAAGTAGAAGTCACTACCCCGACATATCCGGGAGAGTCATTCATCGGCCGGGTATCTTTTATAGAGCCATTTCTGGATGAGAAGACACGCTCGGTAAAGATACGCTGTGATATTCCCAATCATCAGCTAAAACTCAAACCCTCCATGTATGTCAATGCACGCATACGGGTGCCTGTTGAAGATCTTGAAAAGCAGGGTGAAATCTACGTGAGTGGTCTTGATTACATCTGCCCCAATCACCCGGAAATAAAATCCAGCAGGCCGGGTATTTGCCCCGAGGATAATGTCCCTTTTGAAAGGATACCCCTTATACAAGCGAAATTGGTTGCTACCGGTGATTTGACCACACAACCGCAAGGAGAAATTGAATATGAATACGTATGCCCTATGAAATGTTACACCTCTAAAGAACCTGGAGATTGTCCTGTGTGTGGAATGAAGCTGGAAAGAGTACCTGCCGTTAAAAAGGTCGAAGTTATAAAAAAGGAACCTTCGGTAAAAACAGAAAGCGTATACGAATGCCCTATGGAATGTTACGCCTCAAAGACAGACGGTGATTGCCCTGTATGTGGTATGCATCTGGAGAAAAAGGAACTGCCTGCTGAGGTCGCTGGTGAAAAATTGACATGTATTTGCCCGCAAGCATGGGATCCGACTACAGCTCCCAAGTCATGTCCCATGTGTGGCATGATGTTACAAAAGAGCATCACCGTAACTTTACCCACCGGTGAAAAGAAACAAAAATTCGTGTACATGTGTCCCATGGCATGCATGACTTCAGAAAAACCAGGCGAGTGTCCGGAATGTAAAAGACAAATGGGTCAATGGGAGGTAAGAGAAGACTTGGGGATAAAGGTAAAAAAAATAGAGCATAAAAAACGCAGCGTTTATGCCTGCCCGATGCATCCCGAAGTAACCTCGGATAAACCTGCAGATTGTAATAAATGCGGAATGCACCTGGAAAAGACCACACAAGTGCTCGCCATTCCAGCCACAGCGGTATTAGATACCGGCATCCGAAAGATTGTTTATTTAGATAAAGGCAACGGACAGTACGTTGGGAAAGAAGTCACTCTCGGACCAAAGGCAGGTGATTATTACCCCGTTTTAGAAGGTCTTGAAGAAGGCGACAAAGTTGTCACATCGGCCAACTTCCTCATCGACTCTCAGAGCCAGCTTACCGGAGGAGCCAGCGCATTATACGGCGGTGCGATGGAATTTAAAGAAGAAAAATAACCTTTGAAACCACAGATTACACAGATTTCACAGATAAAAATCTGAGAAACAAAGAGAGCTAAAGTTTGTTAATAAATACATGGATAGAGATCGAAGAACCCATGCAATTATCGGGGCAGCAATGGAGGTACATAGAATCGTAGGGCCAGGGCATCTGGAGGCAGTTTATCAGGAATGTTTGGAAATTGAGCTCAAATTTAGAGATATTCCATTTATTTCTCAACCTCGATTGGAAATATTTTATAAAGAACAAAAATTAAAAAATATTATGTTCCTGGTTTCATTGTTTACAACGAAGTTTTAGTCGAAATAAAAGCAGAACAATCCTTATCGAAGGTTGATGAAGCACAGTTGATAAATAGCCTTATTATCAGCCGTCATAACACAGGATTACTTTTAAACTTTGGTGAGGAATCCCTTTGTTATAGAAGATTCAAGAACTAAAATTTATCAAAATAGATTTCAGAAATTTAAAGCCAAAACAAAATAATCTGTGTAATCTGTGAAATCTGTGGTTTCTCATTCCTATGATCAACAAACTTATTGAACTCTGCTTAAAAAATAGATTTCTTCTCATCTGCTTCTATCTCCTGGTGATATTCGGCGGTATTTTTGGACTGAAGAATATCAATATGGACGTCATTCCGGATATTGGGGAAAACCAGTGCATCGTCTTTACCGATTGGCCTGGACGCAGTCCCCAGGACGTTGAAGATCAAGTCACATATCCCTTAACCGTTAATCTACTCGGTGTACCCGGCGTAAAGGTTATACGTTCCCAATCAGGATTTGGCTTCTCCATGGTATTTATCATTTTCAAGGAAAAGATCGATTTTTACTGGGCGCGTTCCAGGGTACTGGAGCGATTAAACTTTATACAGCAATTGCTGCCAAAGGACGTCACACCCAGACTCGGTCCCGATGCCACAGGACTTGGCCAGATTTTCTGGTATACCGTTGAAGGCGAAGGGTACGACCTTGGACAACTTCGATCCGTCCAGGACTGGTTTGTCCGCTATCAACTCAATGCCGTCGAAGGCGTCTCTGAGGTAGCTGGCGTAGGCGGTTTTGTCAAACAATATCAGGTCGATGTCGATCCCAACAAATTGTTGGCATACAACATGACCGTTGGGATGGTATATGAAGCCGTTCGCAAAAGCAATATCGACGTGGGCGCCAAGGTTATCGAAAGTAACAATATGGAGTTTATCATTCGTGGTCTTGGATTCATAAAGAATGTTACGGATATTGAAAACATTACCATAGGAAGTTACAACGGTGTGCCCATATTTGTTAAAAACATAGCCACCGTTCAGGTTGGCGGCGATTTCAGACGCGGGGCGCTGGATAAGGAAGGCGCTGAGGTTACCGGTGGTATTGTTGTCATGCGCCAGGGGCAAAATCCCTTGGAGGTTATTAAAAGGGTAAAAAAGAAAATCAAAGAAATAGAACCGGGTTTACCTCCCGGCGTAAAGATCGTTCCCTTCTATGATAGAGAGGGTCTTATTTACCGTGTAATTGACACCCTCAGAGAGGCGCTGATAGAAGAAATCATTATTACTTCTATTGTTGTAGCTATCTTTTTGTTGCATGTTCGCAGCATATTGATCTGCTGTCTGGGATTCCCCGTATCTATCCTTATCTCCTTTCTGTGCATGTATTTTATGGGTATCGATTCAAACATTATGTCCCTTACGGGTATTGCCATCGCCATCGGTGAGGTAAGCGATATGTCCATCATCATGACTGAAAATATCTTTAGAAATCTCATAGAACAAAAGGGCAAGAAAAGCCGGCCGCAGATCATCCTTGATGCATCAAAAGAAGTCGGTGGTTCCATATTCTTTGCTGCCTTAACAACCATTTGTATGTTCTTCCCCGTATTCGGACTTACAGGACAGGAAGGGAAGCTCTTTACACCGCTTGCCTGGACAAAGACCATTGCTATTGGGTCATCGGTCGTCATGGCAATTACCCTGGTTCCCATACTCTGTACCTTTCTGATAAAGGGTAAACTAAAGCCTATGGAAGATAATTTTTCCTCCAGGATGTTATTGAGGGGCTATCAACCTGTCCTTAAGTGGGTATTGGATCATAAGAAGACGTTCCTTGCTATTCCTCTTGCTATAGTTGTCTCATCCGTATTTGCCGCCAAAAAATTAGGGAGGGAGTTTATGCCTCCCCTTGATGAAGGTTCAATCCTCTTCATGCCGGTAATGTTACCCAGCGTAGCCTTAACGGACGCCCTCAAGGTCATGCAGAAACAGGACATGATCATAAAATCTTTTCCTGAAATAGATATGGTAGTTGGGAAATTGGGCAGGGCTGAAACCCCTACCGACCCGGCGCCTGTAGAGATGTTTGAAACCGTTGTTGCCTTAAAACCAAAGGAAGAATGGCGCAAAAAGAAGATCGAGTACAAATTTTTAAACTATGTGCCCTCGCTCATCCACCCTGTTTTCCATTTCTTTTTGCCCGATGAACGGACGATTACCAAACAGGAACTCATTCAGGAAATGGATGAAGCCATGAGAATACCAGGCGTGGCAAATATATGGACGCAGCCTATCGTGAACCGGATTGACATGCTGGCAACGGGTATCCGTACATCGGTCGGCGTCAAGGTCTTTGGGCCAGACCTGAACGTTATACAGCAATTAGCTATAGACGTAGAAAAAGCGCTAAGAGATGTCCCCGGCGTGGCAGACCTTTATGCTGAAAGAGTCACGGGAAAACCTTACATGGAATACAAGATTAAACGTGAGGAAATCGCCCGCTATGGCGTGAATATCCGTGATGTGCAGGATATCATTGAGACGGCCATCGGTGGAGAAAACATTACAACAACAGTAGAGGGTCGTCATCGATACCCTGTGCGGGTCAGGTACAGCCGGGAACTCAGAGATAACTTTGACGCACTGAAAAGGATTTATGTCTCCGGTTCTACAGGTCTACTCATTCCTATTACACAAGTAGCTGATATCCGTTACGTAATGGGACCAGCCATGATTAGCAGTGAAAATGCCCTCCTGAGGGCATACGTCCTTATGAACGTACGTGGCAGAGACCCGATGAGTTTTGTAGAAGAGGCATCCAAGATCGTAGCACAAAAAGTCATGCTGCCCCATGGTTACTTTATCCAGTGGAGCGGCCAGTTTGAAAACCAGGTTAGGGCAAGAAAGAGGTTGCAAATCCTTGTACCTTTATCAATGTTCGTTGGTTTTATCCTGATTTTTATGGCATTCAAATCATTCCCACAGACGATGTTTATCCTGTTTGCAGGCATACCCACAGCTATTGCAGGCGGTGTATGGCTGCAATACCTGTTTGGCTATAACTTCAGTGTAGCAGTGTGGGTAGGCTTTATCTCGATTTTTGGCATTGTAGATGACGATTCCGTTCTCATTACGACCTACATTAATGACTTGTTTGGCGAAAGAAAGATGAAAAGTGTTCAGGATATCCGTGATACAATCCTGATGGCAGGGACACGCAGGATAAGACCGTGTATGATGACGGCTGCCACTACGTTTATCGGCTTAATTCCCATCCTGTGGTCAACAGGCGCAGGCGCCGAGGTGGCCAAACCCATGGCGATTCCCTCTATTGGTGGTATGGCAATGGCGCTGGTCAGCGTCTTCATCATCCCCTGCCTGAACGCCTGGCACAAGGAACACAAGCTAAAGAAGGCATTAAAGCAAGACCCCAGCATTGCGGAGACGGGGATTATGGTATAATCAGGTTGATTCTTATTTGTAAAATGGTATAAGATATTAGGGACGTTTCACCGCTGAGGGCGCATGCAGACGTAGAGAAAATAAACGAAAAACAAGAACAACGATGACCAATATTAAAACAATTATTGAACAGTATCTTTCTGTGTTCAAGACGGAACAGCAACGCTTGAAACAGTTAAAGTCTCTTGTGAAGGAATCACAAAATGATAATGAGCTTGTTTCGCGTGAAGAATACGTCGGACATATTACCGCTAGTGGTTTTGTGATCTCTACATGCCGAAAAAAGATTCTTTTGCTTAGACATAAAAAACTAGATTTGTACCTTCAGCCAGGCGGACATTTCCAGCCTGGCGACCAGTCGCCGCTTGATGTAGCCTGGCGCAAAATTAGGGAAGAAACGGGATTAAACAATCTTGATTATCTTCCGTATCATTTTAACGACGAAGTGCCAATTGACATTGATTCGCATCAGATCAGGGGTTCACATGGAGAAAGAAATCATTTTCATCACGATTTCCGTTACTTGTTTCTTTGCAATTGCGAAGAAGATATCAAAATCAATAATGAGAAATTTTATGAATTCAAGTGGGACGATATTAACGAACTGATGCGTTTGCAAACTTTTACTTCTTTGAAGGAGAAGATTGATAAAACGCTTAGCGAAGAATTCCGCCCAAAAATATTCTTTGATCGCCTTACCAAAGCATTAAAAATTGATGAGCAATTCAATACAATTGTTGTTACCCACCTGCTTCCAGATGTTCTTGTATTTTTGAGAACAATTAACAAACTTTCTAACCTTCTCGCTGTATTCCCCAAACCAAAATCAATTGACCGTAACATATTAGAAGAAGCCAAAACCCACTTCACGATTTATGAAACGAACCGAGAATCATTACAAAAAACCAGTATAGTTTCTGATTTGATTAAAAAAGCCAATGGTAAAGTTATTCTCCTCGATATAGGGGGGTATTTCGCACCAATGGTGAATAACATTGCCAAAATATTTCCTGATAAACTTATTGGTGTGATCGAAGACACAGAAAACGGACATCAAAAATATGAGCAAACCTCTTCAATCCAATTGCCTATTTATTCGGTTGCTCGCAGTCCTTTAAAAGACAATGAAGATTTTTTAGTTGGACAATCTGTGCTATTCTCTGCAGATGCAATTCTGAGAGAGGTTGGCAAATTGATCCAGTATTTAGACTGCTCAGTATTTGGATTTGGGAAAATTGGTAGTTCAATTGCACACCACCTTCTTCTCCGAAACGTAAAGGTTGCTGTTTATGATAAAGACCCTATTCGCAGAATGGCGGCCGCCAATAGGTTGTGCAAGATTCCCGAACGTAAGTACATAATTAATAATTCTGATGTTATCTTTTGTGCTACCGGCGGCCAAGTGCTGGATATTCAAGATTTTCGCGCATTAAAACCTGGTTGTGTAGTCTTTTCGGTTACCTCTTCAGACGATGAAATGGATCTTCGACATATTGAGGCTGAATACCATTCTGATAATATCACAGAACACGTGACGCGGTATTCCAGCTTCTCGAATCACTTTTACCTTGTGAACAAAGGAAATGCAGTCAACTTCATCCATAAAGCGGCGCTTGGCAACTTTATTCACATAGTAAGAGGTGAAATGCTTTACGCAATAAAGGTGTTGTTGCAAGGCATCAACAAACCTGGAATCCAGGAAATTTCAGCGGAACAACGCTGTGAGCTTGCCAATTTATGGCTCAGAACCTTCGCAGATGAACCAACTACACTGCGAAAATTTAATGTAACAGGTATTTAATCTATTTAGTTAAGGCGTAACACTTAATAGTTCTTGGAATGCTGCGTAGAGTCTGTTTTGGGTTTAATTTTATGACAAAAAACACAAATAAGGCCGTCAATTTCTGGTTAATGTCCTCAAAGGACAATTTTAAGACCGCCGAAGCTATGCTAAAAACCGGACGATATAATTTTGCAATGTTTATGTGTCAACAGACAGTAGAAGCGATCTTAAAGGCTGTATTCATCATACAAAAGAATGAGAGACCTGAATATATACATAAACTTCCGAAATTAGTTGAGCTGACAGGCGTTAAGATTCCCAAAACGATAGATAAGAAAATACTAAAAATTGATGCCCACTACATTAAAGCGCGGTATAAAGAAGACAGATTTAATACCAAAATATACAATAGACGAAGTGCAACAGCCTTGTTAAAAGATACGGAGACGGTAATCAAATGGTTTACAAAAAAAATGAGATTAGAAGAATAATCCTGAAATATGCAAAAGAACTTCAGAAAAAGATTACGGTAGAAAAGATTATCCTTTTCGGTTCTTATGCTTATGGTAATCCTACAAAGTCAAGTGATATAGATATTGCAGTGATTTCCGACAGATTTAAAAAAATGAACGATATAACAAGGATTATGCTTTTATCGGATTATGCAAGACGCATAAAAACAGATATTGATATTGACCCTATTGGTTTTACGGAAGACGAGTTGGAAAAATCAGATTATTTTGAAATCGGCGGAGAAATAGTGGAGAAGGGTGTTATTGTTTATAAGGCTCATGGATAAAGACTTGATTAAATCCCTTAAATGAAATAGCTGTTTCTCCTCTTTTTGCCGCTAACACCTCGCTTTAGAAATCAAATAGTAAAAAGAAAGATACCAGATGAAGATAGAATATTCAAAGGAAGACGATGCGCTTTACATTACCTTAAAAGAGGCCGATGTTGCAGATACAGACGAATTAACTGAAGATATTATTATTGATTACGATAATGGAGGCAATATCGTAGGTATCGAAGTCCTTGATGCATCGCAACACGTGGATATAAAAAACATCAGCATATCCACCAAGCTTGAATCACAAGAAGAGGTAAAAACAATTCGGTAGATTGGGTCGAAGGCTCGAAACCCAACCTTACTCGACTGCTAATGTAAAAGTCATATCAGTAGATATGGCATTATTTTGTCGAGCGGTAGAATTTTATCGTACACATGCAGATAAACAATGGGGACTAACGGATTGTATTTCATTTATTATAATGCAAGACCATGGTATGACTGAAGCATTAACTATGGATGAACACTTTCAGCAGGCAGGATTTCGTGCGTTATTGTGTTAAAAATTTTAAATCACATTAAATAGATGTGCTTGCTGTCATACACGGAGTTCAACAAACAACTTGTGGTAAAAAAACATTTCTCATTCCCTTATGCAGAAAGCCACTGTGCTTGAGAAGACAAAGGTGTTATATCGCAATCAAATGAGGACGATATGCTGATACATTGTAGGGAGTGTGGAAAGCAAGTATCTGACGAGGCAAAGAGATGTCCACACTGCGACTGTCGAGGTCCCAGTGGACGCTATAGCTATAGAGATGGAAATGCTGAGATTTAAGTTAATGAGAACACCAGTATTTTCTGCAAAAAATGCGGATGCTCCACACCGCACCGCGACTTCTTCAGGGAAGTTCACACGAAAAGATATTACTCTGGTCGAGGTACTAAAACATGCAAGGTGTGTGGTCACACAGAACAAACAACTGATTATAGAGACTATACGTTAGAATGAGTGACAACTCTTCTCCCATCAAACAAGAAGCACAAATAAGGACAGACACTATTTTGTTTGATAAATGAGTAAGTAGGGCGGATTAAGCAAATCGAATCCAACAATCAGGCTATTATTAGAAAGGATTCCAAACATATGAAGAAGGTTTATAAAGGCATTATTGAGGATAACATAATCCGTTTCGAGGAAAAAATCGGACTTCCTGCTGGAACACAAGCTTTGGTTACCTTGAAAACTATAAATAAAGAAGAACAGGAGGAAATAAAAAATAGACAACTAAATTTACTTGATAAGGGTTTTTATCTTGGAAAAAAACTTTATTTAAACCGTGAAGATCTGTATGAAAGATAAATTAATAGATACTAATATTCTTGTGTATGCTTATGATGCTTCGGAAGGTAATAAACACAAGGCATCAAGAAAACTTCTAAAGACAGTATGGGAAGAAGGTGGAGGCATTGTTTGTCTGCAAAATCTTATGGAATTCTTTGTTGTTATTACAAAAAAAGTTGAGAATCCAATTTCTATTAGAGATGCAAAAACAATTGTAGAGGATATATTGAAGTCAAATAGCTGGAAAATTATAGACAGGGATACTGACACATTATTAAAAGCCATTGATATAGTCTTTGAATACAGAATTCACTTATGGGACGCACTAATCGTGGCCTGTATGAAGGAAAATGACATTGTAGAAATAGTTACTGAAAATAAAATTGATTTTGAGAAGATACCGGAAATAAAAGTTACAATTCCATTTTAGGTTTATGTTGGGTTTCAGTTCGTTCAACCCAACCTACATGACTCTAAAATTGGAATATTCGTTATGAAAACAAACAATATTAAGGAAGAAGCACGGCATTTGTTGGATAAACTATCAGAAGAAGAGTTGCCTAGGACGACATTAGGTATATGATAGCAATCGATAGGTTTTAAGGTAAGCTAGAGCCTCAACGAAGGCATACGGAAAGGAGTGAAGTAATGGCAAATTGGGATCCAATCACTGTTCGGGAAGCTATTGCCAGAATTAGGGACGATGCAATTGTCCTCCCAGTGATACAAAGGCGACTTGTTTGGGATGAAGATAAGATGGAATTGCTTTTCGATACTCTATTGAGGTCAAATTCGTTTGGCGGGATAATGTCTATAGAGGAGGAAAAGGATAACCGACCCATATTTGCATTTCGAAAGTTTACAGTAGACGGAACAATCGTCCAGTCACAAGAGGAAGAAGTGCTGCCTAAAACACATAACCTGATAATAGATGGACAGCAAAGGCTACAATCGTTCTATATAGGACTTTGTGGGAGTATCAATGGCAAGCAGCTCTATTTCGATCTCTTCAGCGATTATCAGGAAAGTGACTTCAATTTCAGATTTGCCTCGTCTGTCGCCGATTTGCCAGCGACGGATGATGACAAAGACCACATCAAGGAATGCCTTTGGCTATCGACGAACTATTTATATACAAAGCTTGATGCACTCAATGACGACGATCAGCTTTCTGATTATATAACAAATGAACGAAGCATTATTGAGCCAGAAAGAATTAAGACGCTAAGAAAAAACATGCGGCTATTTTATAATAATGTGTTCAATCAAAAACACGTTGGAATTGCTAGAGTCACCGTGAACCGATTAGATGATGTTGTAAAGAGTAGACAGAAGATTGTTGAGCTATTCAGAAGGCTGAATGATGGTGGTACCAAACTATCAGCCTTCGATCTTGCTGCTTCAAAGATGAAGGGATTTGATTGGAAAATGGAATCATTCCTTGATGATGTGCTACATAGAAACGCAGAGATAGGACTATCACAGGACAATTTACTCAAGCTGGTGTTTTTGCTGAGGAACAATTCTAAAAAGGAAATGATGGATATTGACGAAACAGACGCAGCTTTTGCAGTAGCGAATAAGGAGAGGATCGATATGTGCCTCTCCTTGACCCTAAAATTTCTCAAAATGGCTAACTTGCTAGGGTACTACGCAGAAAAAAGGCCATCTTTTATTCCCATTTTCTTCATCTGCTACCATCTCTATTATTTACAAATAGAAACAGCGAAACTTGATGGCTATTTTGATAATTTTGACACTTCAAATAATGATTACAAGCATATCTATAGATGGATCATCCTGTCCCTTTTAAATGGAGTATTCAAAAGCAGAGGGGCAGGATGGATTCCGTACAAGACTGGCATTCGAAAGATCCTTATTGTAATGAGAAGCAATCAGGGCAGGCTGTTTCCATGTGCAGAGCTGTTTGCCACCTACCGAGCGCATCCTCTTGTATTCACGGAAGACGTCAACGAATCCTCAATCCATCAATTTGATAGAGACATAATATTCAACTTGCTGTACAACTCCTCAGATGCGGTAAGAGAGCAGGATATCGATCATATACAACCCTATACCCTACTTTCCCAAATCCAAGATTATCAGAACATAACAAATATCATTGAGAACTACCAGCTATTGGACAGCGGTACCAACAGAGGAGCAAAGAGGGCAAAGCCTTTAAATGAATGGATTCTGAATGACGTTCAAAATAAGCAGCTTTACTTAGCGCGTCATTTCATTCCAAGAAACGAGGAGGTTTGGAAGATCGAGAATTATAAGAAATTCATCTCGGATCGAAGAGATTTGCTAATCAGCAAGATTAAGACAAGTATCGAAATAGCATAGACCTAACAAATCGCTGGAGATGAACCTAACCTTACAGCTTTAAGCCCTGGTCAAATGGTGGTATTTGATGAGATGTGGCTGGTCAGTGTCTTTATCATCCCCTGCCTGAACGCCTGGCACTGGGAACACAAGTTAAAGAAGGCGTTAACAGGAGGTGATTAGGGTCGCACCTTCATTTATCAATTATCAAATTTACCCCTCGTGTTTCCATCTAGTTTTATCCACATATTTGCCTGGCGTTCTCCTTAGCCTGCCGAATTGATACACAAAATCCAACTGATTTTTACAATAAGCATAAGAATATCCCTTCATAATGATATTCATACGTTGAGTTGCTTAAGTATTTACATACAAATATTGATATTATATAATATTCCAAATTTTTAAAAGGATGTTCTCAAATAACACCTTCGGATAATATTGAATATTTCAGGAAACTTTAGGTAAAGGTTTTTTATGGAAATCAGAAAATTCAAGAAGCTTCTCGTTGCCAACCGTAGTGAAATAGCGATACGGGTCTGCCGGGCAGCGCATGAGCTTGGTATCAGAACCGTGG
>VGXX01000080.1 GCA_016873155.1 Planctomycetota bacterium
AAAGAGGTTGAATTGCTGGAAAACCATCCCTACCTTCCGGCGTATATTTTTTAACGTAAGAGGTACTTGTGCTTTATTGTAGTTTTGTTCATGCGTGCCGTAGAGTTTTTGCCCGTTGACAGAGATGCGTCCTTCCTGAAACGTTTCCAATCCGTTAATGCAACGCAGAAGCGTGCTCTTGCCGCTGCCGGATGGCCCAATGAGGGTAACGACACTTCCTTTTGTTATGGTTAAGCGCAAACCTTTAAATAGAGGCTGATTGTCGTACTGCTTGGACAGATTATGGATTTCTATCATGGAGTCTTAATTTTTTCTCTAATTTCCCGGCATAGAGCGAGAGTGGATAGCTCATACCGAAATAAAGAAGGGCTGTAATGATCCCCAATGTGAAGAAATTCATCGAAGCGGACGCCAGGATGCTGTAACTCTTTGTGAGTTCTACCAAGGCAATGACGGAAACCAGCGAAGAGTCTTTAAACAGGGCTATGAAATCATTGGTCATGGGCGGTATGGTAATACGCAAAGCCTGCGGCAAGATAATTCGTTTTAACGCCAGGCGTCTCGACATGCCGAGAGAAAGCGCCGCCTCGGTTTGCCCTTTGGGTATAGACTGTATGCCCGCACGGTAAATCTCGGCTTCGTAAGCGGCATAGTTCATACCTAATCCAAGAATAGCGGCGGCAAAGGCGCTCAGGGTAATGCCGATGTTCGGTAAACCGTAGTACAAAATATACAACTGAATAAGTAATGGTGTGCCACGGTAAATCTCAATATAAGCTGTAGAAATTTTTTGTACCCACGTATTGCCGTAGAGTCTCGTGATTGCCAGTAGCAGCCCTAAACCAACCGCAAACATCATGGACAAGATGGAAATACCGACTGTAACCAGCGCCCCTTTCAGCAAGGTAGGCAAAAACGTTATTACCGCAGGGGATGTCTTTTCCAAAGCGGATGCGGGGATTTCTGTATATTTTTGTAAAAGCTCTTCATGTAAGAATAGCTTTTCCTGTGAGGCATTCCACAATCCCCACCGGCTGTAAATCTTCTTTAATTCCCCTGTTCTTAAGAGTTTCTCGATGATGTTGTTCATCTCTTCTGCCAGGGCAGTATCTTCTTTTCGCACCGCTATACCGTAATATCCTTCTCCCGCAGGTTCGCCTACCAGACGCAGTTGTGGATTGGGCATGGCGTAGTAAGAAGCAATGGGTAAATCGACAAAGACAGCGTCAATACGGCTTAAAGAAAGGTCCTTGAATGGTTCTACCTGTCCACTATAAATATTAACGGTAACTCCTCCCATTTCTTCCAGCATTCGTTTTGCTACCGTATTGTATAAAGTGCCGACCTTCTTACCCCGAAGGTCTTCCAGGCTATTAATGCGATTGTCTGCGGTGCGGACAACAATCTGCTCTGCATACACATAATACGGACGGGTAAATAAGACGGACGGCTCCCTATCGGGCGTAATTTCGATGCCGTTAAGCGCAATATCGAAATCTCCACGCTGGAGGGAAAGCAGGATGCTGTCCCAGGCATTTTGGAAGTGCTGTACCTTTACTCCCAATTCCCTGGCAATGGCTTCAACAAGTTCCACCTCAAACCCAATAAGTTTGGATGGATGTTTGGGGTCGTGGAATACATACGGCGCGCCTCCCTCTGCATCAAATCCCCATATTAAGACCCCGGAACTCTTTACCTTCTCAAGAGTATTCTGATACGCAAATGAATTCGTTGAGGAAAAATATATTACAGAAAGACATATCTGTAATAACAAAATGCATCGTGTGAATAAAAGCTTATAGTTCATAATAATGCTTTGTATCAATTAATCCCCCTTAGACTTCGTCGTGAGCTCAGTCGAACGAAAAGGGGGATCAAGGGGGTTGTAATTAACCATTCGCGGGTTCAAGTTTGCAACTTGAACCCACCTTTGAATCATGATCAACGCTCACTTTAACTTTGGGCTTGAAGAAGCAGTATCAAATCGCACCTGTCTGCGTGCGACGCATAGGCTGCTGTCTTTGTGTTTTCCCCAATGAAGGGTTCGGGATATAAACCTGCACCCGCACGGCAATTCATGAATTGCCGCTATCTATTGCCACAAAGGCATTTTCAACTATGGATGTTTACAAAAAACTAAATTGTTACTATTTCTCCAACCCGTACGTCCATGCCAGAATACTGCCGTCCATATACTTCACGTTGGTAAATCCAGCATTTTTCAAGATGCGGTAGGCTTGGGCGGCGCGCAGCCCGGCGCGGCAGTATGTGATAATCTCTTTGGATTTATCAAGTTCATGCAGACGTGACGCCAGTTTATCGAGTGGAATGTGTTGACATCCCTTAATGTATCCGCTTTGGTGTTCCATTTCTGTCCTTACATCGACCAGTAGAAAATCCTCTCCCCGATCACGCTTTTCAGCAACTTTCTGTGGCAGGATACCTACCGTTTTCCCCGATAATTTGTTGCCCAGGACGTTAGCGGCGACGATGACAGCGTCCATTGACATGGCACAAGGCGGGGCATAGGCAAGATCGAGTTTGGAAATTTGGTCGACCGTTGTGCCGAATGTCAGCGCCGCTGCAATAATATCGATACGTTTATCGACCACACCCGTTCCCACAATCTCAGCGCCCAGGAGTTTTCTCGATGGCACATCGGCAATAAGTTTCATGATAATGTCCTTTGCGCCGGGATAATAATGGGCAACATCTGACGCAGGGACGATAGTAGACTCTATTTTAAACCCCTCTTTAATAGCTTCCCGTTCAGAAAGTCCCGCCTTACCGATGTTCATCTCAAAAACTTTTACGATTAATGTCCCCAAAACACCGTTAAAGGTGTCGATGCCGCCCGTGGCGTTAATGGCGGCTACACGCCCCATTTTAGCCGCTGTAGAACCCAGCGCAATCCAGGTCGGTTTTCCTGTTACTAAGTGGATATTTTCGGCGCAATCGCCAATGGCATACACATCAGGGATATTTGTCTCCATCCGGTCATTGACCTTTATCGCACGAGTAGCGCCAATCTCTAAGCCCGCTTCCTGGGCTAATTTTGTATTGGGCTTGATTCCGATAGAGAGAATGACCATATCGGCCGGCAGATGTCGTTTGCCTGTTATAACTCCGGTTACGTAATTATCTCCATTTCCCGCAAATGATTTTACACCGTCAGACGTGATGACCTCGACACCCTTCTCTAACAGGTGATTTTGAACAATTTGCGCCATATCTTTGTCCAATGGAGGCAAGATTTGGTCGAGAAGCTCGACAACTGTCGCCCTGACCCCTCTGAGAACGAGATTCTCTGCCATCTCTAAGCCAATAAGCCCGCCGCCGACAATCACGGCATTTTTGACCTTTCCGCTATCCACACAGGCCTTAATCCTTACGGCATCGTTAATAGTTCTCAGGGTGAAGATATTGCCTAATGAAATGCCAGGCAGCGGAGGAACAATGGGTTGTGCCCCTGTGGCAAGAATAAGCTTGTCATAATTGAAGTCCAGGTCTTGCCCGCTTTCAAGGTTCTTGACCTTGACCCGTTTTGATTTTGTGTCTATGGCAGTAGCCTGATGGCGGGTAAGAACATCGATATTATGCATATTCTTAAAATAGGGGGGCTCTCTGACGAGGAGTTTCTTAGAATCCTTGATGAGGTCTCCGATGAAATAAGGCATCCCGCATCCTGCGTATGAAATGTATTGTTCATCAGTCACCACGGTAATCTTCATAGCGGGCGACTCACGCCGTGCCTTAGCGGCTGCCTTCATCCCGGCTGCGACACCACCTATGATTATGAGATGTTTACCTTCGTATGCCATAATAGTTGCCTCCTAACACTCCATAGTCGTAATCAGAAAGTGACAAGCAGAAGAATTGAGAAGGGTAGTGGACAGGGATTTAGTTATTATTTTAGTAGCTTTGCGACCGCTATGGCAATAGTGGTGCATCCTGCTACAATACCAAATATTTTCATAAGCAAGTCGCTCTGCGATGCCTTTATGCGAAGCTCTAGTTTGTCAATTTTTTCGCTTATAAAACTCTTTAAGTCTTGCTGGCTGTCTACATGAGATTTTTCAATGACATCTGCAAGGGTTTCGGCTTGCTGATGACTAAAGCCGACAGACTCAAATTTTCGTATGTTGTCCAATTCTTTAGTAATAGGCATGAAAATATTATAACAAACGCAAGTAAAAAAGAAATGGCAAAAACAAATAAAAATACACTATTGATAGAGGTCAAAAAGACGGTGTTGAAAATGCAACATTTAATTTTTCTTGACAATTTGTCCTGTAATACTAAAATGCTGTTAATTCGCTTATTTTCATAAGGCATTAGAGGATAAGAACATGAAAAACCCGTCTCTGAATGAAGTGTTGTTTCCTGTCAAATCGGTTTGCAGCGTTATAACCTTTTCGGCCTTTGTTCTTATTATTACCTGTTGCGGATGTGGCAAGGAAGAAGAGGCTGAAAAAGCTGTGGAATTCAAAGAGCTTATTTCAGCCACCGCTGAAAGCCAGGCGCCAAAGGCCGCTGTGGAAGCACCCCCAGTCGAGGTAAAACAGGTTGAACCTGCTGCCATACCTGAACAACCTGCTCCGCCTGTTCTGCCTGGTCAACAGGGGCAACCAGGGCAGCCAGCACAACAAACTCAACCAGAGGTCGTTAAGCCAATTACTGCGCAAGACCTTTATAATAAGGGTGTAGAATGTTTTAACCAGGGTCGGTTAGAAGACGCCGTTGAAGCGTTTAACAGGGCGACGGATATGGATTCCTCAATGGTCGATGCCTACAAGAAGAAGGCCATTGCATGCAGTAAACTTGGCATGATGAATGAGGCGATTATTTCCTTTAAGAAGGTAGTCGAGTTGAATCCAAACGATGCTGAGTCGTACTTTAGGCTGGGGACTTTTTATGCTAAGAGGCGGCTGACTGATGACGCTATCTGGGCATTTGAAAGATACGTGTCATTGAATCCTAATAATGCCAGAATTTATTATAATCTGGGTTGTCTTTATGGTGAAAGGAAACTGGCTGACAAGGCAATAGGGGCATATCAGCAGGCATTAAAAATCAATCCAAATTATGCCGATGCGTCATATAATCTCGGCGTTGCTTACAATGAAAAAGGGATGTTTGATGAGGCTGTTGAAATATTTAAGAAGATTATAACCTCGAATCCTGAAAACCACGATGCGCGGTATAACCTTGCCTTTGCATACAGCCAAAAAGCCCGGTATAACGAAGCCGCTGCCGAGTGTGAAAAACTTCTGGAACTAAATCCCGGCAATGCCAGCGCGCACTTGCTGCTGGGTGATACCTACAGCAAGCTCGGTAAAACAAAAGAGGCGCAGGAAGAGTACGAAACGTATAAAAAATTAATATTTATTAAATGAGGTTAATCCTGAATACAACCGTGAAAAAGCTATTTATAGTTTTATATTTATTATTTGCAATAACTGTCACATGTGCTTCCTTTTCTGTTCAGGCTCAGGAAGCACAGACAAACCAACCGGGAACGGCTCCGCAGGCTCAAACGACGCAATCCACACAAGCTCCACTTCCGGAAATTCCACCCACCCCACGATCAAAACTCGAAATCATTCAATACATTCTGCTTCCCTTCGCCATCGGCGCATCCATCTGGCTGATTCTCCGCCTTGAAAAAATGGAACAGGATGAGGCAAAAGAAAACAAAGGGAAATAGGCGTTTACTATAATACACTACGTCTACACCTCTTTTGCATTAATCCACTTCATCATATTCCGCAGTTCCCTGCCGACTTTTTCGATGAGATGTCCTTTATCCTTTTTCTCAAGGGCGTTGAAAACCGGTCGTCCCGCCTGATTTTCCAATATCCATTCCTTGGCGAACTGACCGCTTTGTATCTCACTGAGTATCCGTTTCATTTCCCTCTTGGTTTCTTCTGTAACAATCCGCGGACCTCGGGTCAGGTCTCCGTATTCAGCGGTGTTGCTGATCGAATATCGCATGTAGCTTAAGCCACCCTGATAGAAAAGGTCTACAATGAGCTTGAGTTCGTGCATACACTCGAAATAGGCGAGTTCAGGTTGATATCCTGCCTCCACCAGTGTCTCGAACCCTGCCTTGACAAGGGCCGCCGCACCGCCGCATAATACGGCCTGTTCTCCAAAGAGGTCTGTCTCTGTTTCCTCTGCAAAGGTGGTCTCAATGACTCCAGCCCGCGTACCGCCAATGCCATGCGCATAGGCCAAAGCCTTTTTCTTGGCTGTTCCCGTTGCATCCTGGTGGATGGCCATAAGACACGGAACAGCGCCTCCTTTTTCGAATTCGCTGCGGACAAGGTGTCCCGGTCCCTTGGGCGCAACCATGATAACGTCTACATTGTTTGGCGGAACGACCTGGCCGAAATGGATGTTGAATCCGTGTGAAAAGCAAAGTGTCTTTCCTTCTTTCAAATGCGGCTTGATCTGTGATTCATAGACTGACTTCTGGGTTTCATCTGGCATGAGTATTTGAAGAAAATCACCCTGCCGTGCCGCCTCATCCACCGTAACCGGTTTGAAACCGTGCTTGACGGCTAATTGATAATTCGGCGTGCCTGTGCGTGTGGATACAATCACGTCCATACCGGATTCCCTCAGATTCTGCGCCTGGGCGTGTCCCTGACTGCCGTATCCAATAACTGCTATTTTCTTTCCTTTTAGAATGCCGATATCCGCGTCTTTTTCATAATAAATTTTTAGCATATCCTTTTCTTTTACCTTTCAAGATAATTATTTTGTACCGCGGGCAATAGCGATACTTCCCGTCTGTACGAGTTCCTTAATACCATAAGGTCGTAACAAGCTTGTCATGGCCTCGAGTTTGTCTTCTGTGCCGGCGATCTCGATAATAAGGTCTTTCTGGCCGACGTCTATAATTTTTCCCCTGAATATATCCACAATTTCGATAATTTCTCCCCGTTTTCCAATAGGGCAGTTGACCTTGACCAGCATCAGGTCTCGTTCAACAAAATCTTCATTGGTGAAATCGATCACCTTGATTACGTCAATCACCTTGCCTATTTGTTTTCTGACC
The DNA here is from genome assembly GCA_016873155.1 of Planctomycetota bacterium. Classification (GTDB taxonomy): domain Bacteria; phylum Planctomycetota; class Brocadiia; order Brocadiales; family Brocadiaceae; genus Wunengus. Next base: position 7,064 of record VGXX01000080.1, read on the forward strand.
TGTTCAACGATGGCATCGTCACCTTTGACGACAAGCGTAATCCGAGAAAGGGCGGGGTTTTCCGTCTCGCCTACGGCAAGGCTGTCGATATTAAAACCCCTCCCGCTGATAAGCCCCGTTATGCGGGCAAGGACTCCGACCTTGTTTTCTACTAGGATAGAAATAACATGTTTCATAGTTATTGTACCATTCCGGAAAATCCCAGGAAGGCAAGCGCCATAAGTCCCGTACAGATGAAGGCAATAGGGACTCCTCGTAGCGACGGCGGAATATTAACCAGCGCCAGACGTTCCCGTATGCCCGACATCAGCAGCATGGCTACCATAAAACCGATGCCGGCGCCAAACCCCTGAACGGTGGCTTGTAAAAACCCCAAATGTTTTGGTGAATCGGTCGTATTTAAAAGCGCCACGCCCAATACGGCGCAGTTTGTTGTGATCAGAGGCAAATAAATACCCAGACTTTCATATAACGCAGGCACCATTTTCCTGAGCATCATTTCAACCAACTGTACTAACGTTGCAATAACGAGGATATAGCTGATCGTTTTTAATACTTCGATAAGTCCCAATTCCCGGATGGACGGGAAAATCTTTGCGATAATATTTGCATCACCGGGCAGCAAGACAAAGTTATAAACGATCCAGGTAATTGCCGAAGAAAGTGTCATAACAAACGTTACCGCTGCGCCCATGCCGATGGCGGACGACGTCTTTTGGGAAACGCCCAGGAAAGGGCAGAGACCCAGAAATTTTGCCAGGACAAAGTTATTGACAAAAACCACACTTACAATAATTAATGCAATTTCTTTAATCATTTTTCATAACGGCCTTCATTGATTTTTCGCTCTTTCTGAGCTTCCGCCAATTGAAGAATCCCAATAAGAGTCCTAATACAATAAACGCACCCGGCGCCATGATCATTACTGATGCGGGTTGATACGATTCTGATACTTTTAAACCAAAGAGTGTTCCCGACCCGGCTATCTCGCGTATGGACGAAACAAGGCAGAGCGAAAGAGTCCAGCCTAATCCTAAGCCTGCTCCGTCCAAAACGGAAGCGAAGGGTTTGTTCTTGTAAGCAAAGGATTCTGCGCGATACATGATGATACAGTTGACTACGATGAGCGGGATAAATATACCCAGCGAAGCGTTCAACTCCGGCGGTAAGTATGCCCTCATGAGCAGCTCCACCATGGTTACAAACGCCGCGATAACAACAATAAAACACGGAATACGGATTTCACGGGGGATAAAAGATCGCACGATAGAAATAATAAAATTGGAGCAGACGAGTACAAAGGTAGCAGCCCCGCCCATTGCCAGTCCGTTTTTCACCGAGGTAGTAACTGCAAGGCTTGGGCATATTCCAAGCACCAGCACGAATAAGGGATTATATTGAAATATTCCCTTGGTAAATTCTTTCAGATTGTTTTGTTCTGCCATAATCTAATGCACAAGAATTTCAAAGTTGCAACAGTAGTACGAACTTCAGTTCGTGTAGGATGTAAGTGAACTGAAGTTCGCGCTATATGAAACTTAGTTTCTAAAAAATTCTTTAAGAGGCTAAACGTTTTAACGGCAAAAGTCAAGCGTAAAGTTAGCGGAGATATTTATCTATCTCTTTCTTATCGAACCCGTACAACACCTTATCACCAACGACCACAATAGGCAGCTTGTCGAGTGATTCGATATCATCCGTTCCTGCAATTTTTACCGCCTCTTTTCTTGCGTTAACGTCTTTGTCAATATCATAAGAAATGTAATCCGCCTTTTTCTTGTTCAAATGAGCCAGCAGTTGGTTGCATTTTGGACAAAACGGGGTACAAAATACTTTTAGTTTGGTAGCCATAATAGTCCTCATACAATGATAAGTTGAATAATTATGTTGTGGAAAGAAGATTCAAACAAAAAAGGCAAAGACAGTCAATGAAAAAAGCTTATTTATAGAGATATAATAGGAAGCGCCGTTAATTTGTGATTGAACCAATAATTAAATAATTCAATACTAAATAATTTGGAAAATATGCCGATAATAGAAAATATGATGGAAACTAGATTTGCAAACCTAATATTACATGAGGTGAAAAGCTATGCATAATATGAAAAGTGCAAAATTACGGGATGACCGCCAAATGTTTATTCCTGCCAGGAATGGGTTCGAGGGATTACAGGAGAAATTCTTTGAGCTTAACGTACTTCATGCATTGAGGAATAACTTAAGAATGGCGGTTGAAATAGCTCAGCTAGATAATCTATGTGTGAATTAGTTATGATGCAAAAGTGATTTTGAAATTTGCATTTTAACCTTTTCATTTTACATTTCCGCAGTATAACCAAATCTCTTGTATTTACACGTACTCATTTCTAATTTGCCTTTCACTTTTGGGCTTTTGTTTCCCCACGTCCTACGCCAATTTCAATATTGATAAGCAACAAGTGTTTGAATAGAATGTCCAGAACAGAGTTATTCTTTTGACTTGATTTTTGCCTTCTGCTAAAATCACAAACAAAAAGGGAAACCACAGTCTGCAGGGACGAAGATGTGAGCAAGCACTCGTTCCCTGTATCATCCGCATACTGAAATAAACATTTGGATTTCACTCTGTGCGCACTGTGGTAAAGTTCAGTCAATATGAAAAGGACGAGGAGGAAAAGATGTCAAGATTAGAGAGGACGCTCATCAGTGTTTCTGACAAAACCGGGATTGTTGAGTTTGCCAGGGAGTTGCAGCACTTAGGCGTAGAAATTATTTCTACAGGTGGGACATCGAAATTGTTAAAAGAGAATGGTGTCCGCGTCATTGAAATTTCCGAACACACGGGGTTTCCGGAAATTATGGACGGTCGTGTGAAAACCTTGCATCCGAAGGTACACGGCGGGTTGCTTGCCTTGAGGGACAATGAGACCCACAGAAAACAGATGGAGGATTTGGGGATTAAGCCTATCGATATGGTGGTGGTTAACCTCTATCCCTTTGAAAAAACGATTGCCAAGGTGGGCGTGAGCATGGAAGAGGCGATTGAAAATATAGACATCGGAGGTCCTTCAATGATTCGCTCTGCCTCCAAGAATTACAGGCATGTCATAGTCATTGTAAACCCCAAACGTTACGAGTTTATTATCGAGGAACTCAAGGCCAACAAGAACGATATTTCCGAGAAGATGCGATTTGAACTCGCCATCGAGGCGTTCAGGGCTACGGGACGTTATGACAGGATTATTGCTAATTACTTTGATGGCCTCGATAAGGAAAAAGGAGGCTATCCGACTGCTCTTTCATTGGACTATCTGAAACGGCAATCCTTGCGATACGGCGAAAATCCGCATCAATCTGCCGCCTTTTACGTGGAGGAAAACGTCCAGGAACCCTGTGTGTCAAACGCGCAGCAGTTATTTGGAAAGGAACTTTCCTACAACAACATAATAGACCTCAACGCCGCTTTGGAATTGGTAAAGGAATTTGAACGTCCCTCGGCCATCGTGATAAAACATACGAATCCCTGCGGCGCTGCCTCGGCAAACACCCTTGCAGAGGCCTTTATAAAGGCATACAACGGCGATCCGGTATCCGCATTTGGCTGCATCCTGGGATTAAACAAGACCGTTGACGTAGCAACGGCAGAGGCCATCACGGAACCCGGTCACTTTGTGGAGGCTATTATTGCCCCGGAGTTTGAAAAAGAGGCCGTAGAAATCCTCACGACAAAACGGAAGTGGGGAAGCGGGTTAAGATTGTTAAAAACGGGGACCCTCTCTTCAAAATCAATAGATACGAACGCCTTTGACATGAAGCGTGTTGTCGGTGGTTTACTCCTCCAGGGTAGGGATTTGTCGGTGTATGACCGCGCAGGTCTCAAGGTCGTTACAAAGAAAAAACCATCCGAAAAAGAGATGGCGGACTTACGATTTGCCTTCATTGTATGCAAACATGTGAAGTCCAATAGCATTGTATTGGTTAGAAACGAGATGGTGGTGGGCGTAGGCGCAGGACAGATGAGTCGTATCGATTCAACGGAAATTTCTATTAAGAAGGCAGGTGATAGGGTCAAGGGCGCAGTGATGGCTTCTGATGCCTTTTTCCCCTTCAGGGACAGCGTGGATGTCGCGGCAAGGGCTGGTGTGACGGCGATTATTCAACCTGGAGGTTCAAATAAAGACGATGAATCGATTGCCGCAGCCGATGAGCACGGAATCGTCATGGTATTTACCGGTCAGAGGCATTTCAGACACTAAGTACTCCTGGAACTGCATAGCCGCAACCAAAGTAATGCAGATAAGGTAAGTGACGCGTGGCGGGTGACGTGTTTCCCCGTCACTCGTCATTCGACACACGTCACTATTTCTAAAACTTACAAAAACTTGTCCTCATGGAACTTGTCCTCGCAAAAGCGGGGAATGGGGGAAAGAAGTTTTTACAGAGTAATACTATAGCAGATACGCTGAGGGCGTACAAAAACTACCTTTGCACTCCCGGCGTCTCTGTGGTGAGAAACGATGGGAAAAATATGCGGGTTAAAATATGTGGAATTACCAGCAGCAAAGACGCACACGCCGCTGTGGAATGTGGTGCTGATGCCCTAGGGTTTGTCTTTGCAAAAAGCCCTCGTCAGGTAACGAAGGAACAGGCAAGAGACATTATAGCAGAATTGCCTCCGTTTGTCTCGCTTGTAGGGGTATTTGTTGACGAGCAGACCGATACGATTAAAGAGATGTGTGATTTCTGCGGTATACACACGGTGCAGCTTCATGGCAACGAATCCCCCGCGTATTTGAACGATTTGAAGGGGTATAAGATTATAAAGGCATTCCGGATTAAGGATGAGGATGACTTAAAGCCTCTGGCTAATTATAAACCCCATGCCTTTTTGCTGGATAGTTATGTAAAAGGAGTTATGGGAGGGACGGGGGCGGCCTTCAATTGGGAAATTGCAAGGCAGGCGCATAAATATGGAGATATTATTTTGTCGGGGGGGCTGACGCCTGAAAATGTCCGCGAGGCCATTCGTATTGTGAAGCCTTATGCTGTAGATGTATCTTCAGGGACAGAATCGTCACCCGGTAAGAAAGATAAGTTATTAATGAAACAGTTTATAATGAATGCAAAAGGGTGATAGTAGGGGCACATTGTTACGTGCCCATCATATATTTCAGAATCTGTATAATCTATGCACCAAAACATACTCCGTACAATTCCATCTGTCAATGAACTCCTTGAATCGTCGGAAATATCGAAACTGACTGGCCTTTATCCAAGACAACTTATTGTTACTGCGGTCAGAGACGTCCTGGAAGACATCCGTCAATCCCTTGCAAACAAAACAAATGAAATGATACTGCCACAACCGGCAGACCTGTCTCCTCAAAAACTCTACCCATTAGTCCATCGTGCCCTGCAGCAAAAATTCTGTGGCATTGAACATGCGATAAATGCAACGGGCATCATTCTTCACACAGGACTTGGCAGGGCTCCCCTTGCGGAAGAGGCAGCAAAGCAGATACAAAATGTTTTGAAAAGTTTCTGTACCCTCGAGATTGAAAAGGTCTCAGGCAGGAGGGGTTCACGATACCACAGTATCGAGCAACTTGTCTGTTTGATTACCGGGGCAGAGTCGGCGTTGGTTGTCAATAACAATGCCGCAGCCGTTTTGCTCGCCTTAGATACATTAGCCGCGTGCAAGGAGGTTGTCATTTCACGCTCTCAGCTTGTTGAGATTGGTGGGTCTTTCCGTATGCCAGATGTGATGGCAAAGAGCGGGGCTATAATGGTTGAGGTGGGGACGACTAATAAAACATATTTAAAGGATTACGAAAACGCTATTACTGAAAATACAGGACTTGTTCTGAAAGTGCATCAAAGCAATTTCAAGATCGTTGGTTTTACTGAAACAGTTGACTTAAAAGACCTTGTTTCTCTGGGTCATGCTAGGAATATTCCTGTTATGTATGACCTGGGAAGCGGCGCATTGATTGAACTTCAAAAATATGGATTACCGTGCGAACCCACCGTGCAAGAAAGTATAAAGGCAGGTGTTGATGTCGTTACTTTTAGTACCGACAAATTACTGGGTGGCCCGCAGGGCGGCATTATTGCCGGAAAACGGAAATTTGTTGATTTAATAAAGAAAAATCCATTAACGCGCGCCCTCCGTGTGGGGAAATTAACCATTGCTGCATTAGAGGCTACGTTAAGGCTCTATCTGGAAGAAGAACATGTCCTGAATAAGATTCCCGTTTTGAAGATGATTTTAACACCACTTGATGCTGTCGAGGAAAGGTGTAAAAGGGTGGTAAGCAAGTTGGGTTCGGAAACAAAGGCTTCCATGAATATTTCTATTATAAGTGGCTTTTCAGAAATGGGCGGCGGATCGTTGCCGGGTGAAGGCATTCCGACAAGGCTCGTTTCTCTCTATTCAGAAAAAACAAATACTGAAGAATTAGCCGCACGGCTAAGGGAGAATATTCCTCCTATATTCACCAGGATCGAACAAGACCATGTTCTCCTGGATATGCGCACGGTATATGATGAAGAAGTTGATGTGATTGCTGTGGCATTGGACAGGATAGCTTCCCAATCATAAAAAAGCGAAACCACAGATTTCGCTGATTACACAGACAAAAAGGATAAATAATTGAAAATCCGAAACAAAAAACTCATATTTAAATTTTGTTCATTGGGATTTATTTCGCATTTCGTGCTTCGAATTTATTGCTCCATGTGGTGATACAAAATATATAATTTATGGAACAATCCACTAATACACGCCAGGTTGAACATATCATCATCGGAACGGCGGGGCATATAGACCATGGGAAGACGTCTCTCGTTAAGGCATTAACAGGCATTGATACCGATCGGCTGCCTGAAGAAAAACAGCGGGGGATGACCATAGATTTAGGCT
>VGXX01000081.1 GCA_016873155.1 Planctomycetota bacterium
AGTGTATAAGAATTTCAATGTTTGAGATTCTTCGGTCGCTGACGAAAGCAGCCTGATTTAATCTCGTATGCCGGAATTGCCGATTATGTTACGTTGAAAAGTGTGTCGTTTCAAGAAAAAATCTACTCTTATTCATTTAAAAATATTTGCTATTCATAAAATTGATTTTTAGAATAGAGGAAATTATTCAAGTTAGTCCCCCTTAAAAAAGGGGGAAAGAGGGGGTTGTATTTTTGACTGCATTATTTTACAACCCCCTTTGCCCCCTTTTCTAAGGGGGATCTATACATCACATATGCCATGTGAGCCGCATAAATAAAATGAAAATCCTATACAATTAAAAGATTCCATTCAAGGAGGCTGCGATAGATGGGAAATATATCTCCCCAAAGATTAGTAACACTGATATCCAAATACCTGGACATTGAAACACTTGTTAAAGAAAATCCCTCTGTTACAAAAGAAGCAATTGATGAATTTCTTCGAGATATTTTCACTAAACAAGCGAAAGTACCCGCCGATAGCCATCAGCCTCGTCACGAAACTACGAGGCACAAGCAGAAAGATGTTACCGAACTTATCATCCACACTGACGGCGCATCCAGGGGAAATCCCGGCAAGGCTGGCATTGGTGTGGCCATCTTTGACAAGCATTATCATCTGCTTGAGGAATTATGCAAATTCATTGGAGAGTCCACCAACAACGTCGCTGAATATCAGGCAATGATACTGGCAGCCCAAAAGGTCGTTGCCTATAATGCCCGAAGGGTAACTTTTAAAACCGACAGCGAACTCCTCGTAAGACAACTCAGCGGCGCTTACCGTGTAAAAAACCAAAACATCCTGCCTCTCTACTATGAGCTTACAATACTTCTTGGGAAAATACCTGAGTGGAAAATTCAACATGTACGCAGAGAGGAAAATGTTTGCGCCGATGCCCTGGCTAATCAGGGAATCGACTCCTCTCGCTGACAGAGCATTGCATTAATATTTAAATTTACGACATTGCCTTACAAAAAAGGGAAAAGAGGGGGGTGGTTATAAGTTCATGATTTACGAATTACGATTTAAGGCTTCGTCGTGAGCGCTCAGTCGAACGATTGAAAAAATCATAAATCGAAAATCTAACATTTAGCCGCTTTGGACTTTTATAAGCCTCTTCTCACGATAGGGCCAAACGACTCAATCGCTTTATTGATATCCATTGCAACAAGACTCGTTAATGTCACAAATATATAAAGGGCATTGGAACTGGCGTCTTTCTTTGAGGCATCCCGAAGCCGGTGCATAAAATGGACATTGACTATTTCCAATTCACTATAAAGTCTTTCAACACCCTTCAAATCCCAATCGGGACTGTCTTTGCCTTCACGGTGAATAAGATGCTGCTTGATAAGATACGTCCCAACAAGGCGGTGCACGGTTTCTTCCAAGTCAGCAAACGGCAGGTGAAAGTATGCCAGTGGTTTCAGCCTGGAAAGAATAGGACAACTGCCGGTGGCCATGATAAGCCCAAAAATTGACTTCAATGCCTCCTGGACATCACAATTTTTAAAGAATGACCGGTTTTTCGTGTGTACCCATACATCGGCCCGTTCGGTGGAAATGATGTCCTCAAATTTCTTTGCAATTTCTTCAATATCAAGGGCAGACGGGCAGTAGGTGTGAATTGATGGCTGAAGTGGACAATTATTGCACTGGTTATAGCTTAACTTTGTCCAGAAGGAGTGGGTCTCTTTGTTTGTTTCTTCCCTGCGGTCTTGTCTGTCAATGTCAACCTCAAACGTATATTCCTTACCATCCTTCAATTTTAAGTTGTAAGTAATATTATCCATATATCACGTTCGTTTACAACGCCTGTGTACTGCATTAAGAAACGACTGATAATTTTTTACAACAGAAGGATACAAAGACGCAAAGAATTTTATCATATACCGTAAGGAAGCGCAAGAGTCATAACTTTTACAGCAAATAGCTCATTTCCTTTTTTTAGTTTCATTATTCATTTTCCATGTTATTATTTTACTAGCCACGCATGAACACGAATCTACACGAATGCGAAACTATAAAAAATTACGCAAGGATTATTAAATCTTGTCCAGAATATCTATCTATCTGAAATTTCTAAGGCCATTCACCCTGTACCCGCCTGCTATTGGTATGATTTCCGGCGGAATTACGGCATTTGGTGCATACCCGAAATGTGAATTATCCTTAAAAATCGTAATCGACATCGCATTAGGTTCCCTGATGGCTGCGCTCTTGAACGGGGCATCAAATGCGCTGAACCAGATATACGACCTTGAGATTGATAGGATCAACAAACCCCACCGTTACCTGCCGTCCGGCAAAATCACTGTAAAAGAGGGATGGATAATTGCAGCAACACTATTTATCATATCGTTAATCCTTGCAGGACTGGTAAACTGGCAGTGCTTCATGATGGCCGCCATTGCAACGGTTATGACATATTTTTATTCAGCGCCGCCTTTGAGGACGAAGCGACTGGGAATCGTTGCCAATATTACCATTGCCATACCGCGCGGCGTGCTTCTGAAGGTGTGCGGCTGGTCTACGGTAAAAACCATTTACAAATATGAACCCTGGCTGATCGGCCTGGTTTTCGGTCTGTTTTTGCTGGGGGCAACCTCCACGAAGGATTTTTCCGATATCAAGGGCGACAGGGCAAACGGCTGTATGACCCTCCCCATCAAGTACGGTGTGAGACGTGCCGCATGGATGATTGCCGGATTCTTTATCTTTCCATTCCTCCTCATGCCGTGGGGGGTTTTTCGGGGCATTTTAACGGGGAATCCGCACGTACTGAGCATCGCCGGATACGGCTTGTCAGCGTGGGGTTTGTATGTTGCTGTCTTATTAGTGAGAAAACCAGAGGAGCTAACAACCACAGAGAACCACGTCGCATGGAGGCACATGTACCTGATGATGATGGCCACACAGATTGTCTTTGCGGCGGCGTATTTGGTATAAAAGCGAAAGAATATTTCACCGCAAAGGCGCAGAGAACGCAGAAGGAGGTTTATTTCAGTGTATTGGAATTTCAATCTTTTTGATTCCCCTCTAAAAAGAGGGGATAAAGGGGTGTGTAAAAATGCGTTTAACACACCCCCAGCCCCTCTTTCTAGAGGGGAGCTTAAAAGTCGCTGCCAAAGGCAGCCTAACTTGATATTTGAGCGTTTTAATATGAAAGGGCGGCAGGGAACATCTTGCCTGACCTTGCTTCGTTTAATCCTTTGCGTCCTCTGCGCCTTTGCGGTGAGTAAAAGTGTATACGCAAGTGAAGCACAAAAAGTTATAGTCCTCGCCTTTGACGGTGCTGACATGAATTTAACGAAGCAGTGGATGCAGGAAGGACATTTGCCCAACCTGGAAAAACTGCAAAATACCGGATGTTTCAAACCCCTTGTGCCGCCTTACCCGCCGCAAACCCCAGTATCCTGGGCTTCCTTTGCTACTGGAAAAAATCCTGGGAAGACCACGATATTTGACTTCCTGAAGAGAGACCCCAAAACCTATATGCCGGATTTTGCCATGAACTCTGTGAGTAAACAGCAGGTATTGTGGGGAAAGTGGACACCCGTTATTCTTGCACCATCGGTAGCGGCAATTCTATTTCTCATCTTATTCTTTAGCCTTTATTTTACACGATGTACAAGGGTGACGTTACTTGCGTCTTCCATCGGAGGCGCTGTAGGTATCTGTGGGATATTGTTCTTTATGATTAACCAATATCTTCCGCAAGAAAGACCTATTGTAATAAAAAACCAGCAAGGTAAGACGCTTTGGGAACTGTCCACGGAACATGGCGTCAAAACGCGTGTCATCCGTTTTCCCAACACCTTTCCACCTGATCCTATAGATGACGGTGAGATACTTTCAGGACTTGGCGTGCCCGATATTCGCGGTACCATGGGCACTTTTTCCTATTACACAAATGAGGTACTAGAACAAAGCAAAGATACGGAAATGGGGGGAAAAATTATCAACATTACGTGGTCGAATAACAGGGCGGAGACAATTATTTATGGCCCCAGGAATAAATTGTTTAAAAGACCACCTGGCGAAATAAACCTGCCATTGACACTGGAAATTATCAACCACCATCCTGAAACGGAAAAAAACGAGGCGGTAGGTATTACTGACACCCGCCAGTTAAAAATCGAGACATTAGGTCAAACGCAATTTTTAAAAGAGGGGGATTGGAGCGACTGGTTTGTTTTAAAATTTACTTTTAACCCCTTTATAAAAATGTATGGTATCGCCCAGTTTTATCTCACTTCGCTTGAACCGTTAAAACTCTATTTGTCGCCGGTCAATTTTCATCCTGAACGTCCGCCGCTTCCCATTTCGCATCCGGGAAACTATTCAAAAGATATAGCCAAAAAGATAGGGCTATACAAGACGCTGGGCTGGGCAATTGATACGTGGGCGCTGAATGAAGAACGGATTGAAGAAGACGTCTTTCTTGACGATACGAACTTCACGGTAAATAAGGAAATTGAAATGTTGAAGGACTATTTGGGGAAACAGGATGTGCGCCTTTATATCCAACTCTTCGAATTTACCGACCGCGTCCAGCACATGTTCTGGCGATTTCAGGAAGGAGACCATCCAGCTTATGATAGAGAAAATGCGGAAAAATATAAGGGCGTTATCTTTGAATATTACAAAAAAATGGATGAAATTGTAGGGCTTGTGATGGGGAAAATTGACGACAAAACTGTTTTATTTGTGTGCTCCGATCACGGTTTTAATTCCTTTAAAAAGGCGGTAAATTATAATACGTGGCTTGTTAAAAACGAGTATATGGCACTTACCAATGAAGGTGATACAAAGGAAAAAACATTAGAAGACCTCTTTGGTCGTGGTCAGTTCTGGCCAAATGTGGACTGGGACAATACAAAGGCGTATGCACTGGGTTTGGGGAATATCTATATTAACCTTCGGGGGCGTGAGGCAAACGGTATTGTCCGTCCGGGAAAGCAATATGAGAAATTACGAAATGCTATTAAAGAAAAACTGGAGGCGTGGGTAGACGATACGAATGGCCAGAAACCCGTACGACGCGTGTACAAGCGGGAAGAGGTTTATAACGGTTACGACCCCAATCTCGTTCCTGACCTGATTGTTGCCAACAATAATGGTTATCGGGTATCCTGGCAAACCTCGTTGGGCGGGATTCCCAAAGACCTGCTTGAGGACAACAAAAAGAACTGGAGCGCCGACCACTGCTCACTCGACCCGGAGATTACCAAGGGTATCTTCCTGTCAAACATGAAATTTGAGTCAACGGAGGTCAATATAGTTGACATCTTTCCGACGATTTCGCAGCTATTGAACATCCCCGTTCCGGGAGATGTTGATGGAAAGGCGTTGAAGTAGAACTGAAAATAGGATGTAGATTTTCGCAGACCAGCGCAACAAATTTCATAGTTTCTGCCAGAAAAACGGAATTATAAATACCTTGATAAGGGGTTTGTTGTATTAATTTAAATAACATTACTTTGTTGAAAAACTCGTATAAAAAAATATTTTTAAGTCGTAAGTTGAGTCGGACACAACTTATGACTTTTCAATGCTTTGCGACTAATATTTACCCTTGATTTATTCCTTTACTCCTGGTATTAATTGTACTTGCAATTTTCCGAAACACACAACCAGCGGAGCAAAGGATGAGCATTTTTCAGACAAATATCCCTCTGTTAAACAAGTTCCTTACACACTTCGCCTCCTGCTTCAGCAAAAAACAAATGGCCATGTTTACCCTGGTCATCTATGCCTTGTTCAAAGACTACAAAAGAAACTCCCTTGATGCAATGGCAAAAGCCACTCATACCGATTATCAGAAATTTCAATACTTCTTCTCAGATTCAAAATGGGATATCCAGGCAATCAAACGCACAAGACTGGAAATCATTCAAAAACAAAGAACTACTGCTCCCACCAAAGACGGACTTCTCGCCATCGATGATACAGGCTGCCCTAAACCCTTTGCAAAAAAGACCGAGGGAGCAAAGTGGCAATATTGCGGACCACTCAAACGAGAGGAAGTCTGTAATGTCGGCGTCGGCGCTGCTTTCGTCTCACCATCAAAGCATTTTCCCATCGACATAATTCCCTACCTTCCTGCCAAGGAGTTTCCCAGAGGAAAAAACAACCCTCTGTTCAAAGACAAAATACAAATCGCCCTGGAACTCTTTCATAGCTGCTCAAAAACCATTGATTTCCCTGGCACGGTCTTTGACTCATGGTATGCAACAACGCGATTCCTTACACACATCCACAAGGAAGGCAAAATCTTCTATTCCGAAATAAAATCTAACAGAAACATCTTCATGTACCATCCGGTAAAAAAAATACACTGTTGCATCAAACCAGATGAGCTCGTTACCCTCATCAAAAAGCATTATTGCAATAAAATCAAATTCGTTACATTCAAAACTACGGATGGCTCTGAAGTATCACATAAAACCTATTCGTTCGAGGCAAAGCTTAAAGATTGTGACGTCCCCATCAAGTTTGTTGTCATTTTGGGCAAGTGGAATAAGGATGACGACAATAGCTATCACATCCTCATTACCAACAAACTCAATTCTTCTGCCAAAACAGTTATTACAAACTATCTGCTTCGTTGGGGTATTGAACACTGTTTCAAGGAATTAAAGGACACCTTTTACTTTGATCACTACCAGGTCAGACATATCAACAAGATTGATAGATACTGGAATCTCGTTCGACTGAGCTCACGACGAAGTCTGTCTTGTTGCATGGACTCTCACCTACTGGATCAAACAAAGCTTGTCCTCGTGTAAACGGGGATGCCTATCTTGCTAAAATCCTTGAAACGAAACCCACAACCTTCAACGAAATCAAACAGGCTGTCAATTCTCTTCTCGAATTCGCCTCTACCAGTGCCTTGTCAAAGAACGATAAACTTGCCAATACCTATTTTAAAATTAAATCGAACCGCCTTAAGAAAAAATGCGCCGCTTAATTTTTTAACAAAGTAATGATGGATAAGATATTTTTTACATTTTCAAGATAAGAGAGTCAGAAGGTAGTGCTAGAGATTCGATTGCTACTTCAATTTCCTCTTTTAAAGGTCAGTTAGAAGAACCCTTTTATACAATCAAGCTTCTCTTTGATCTCTTCCGGTGTTCTTCCAAGGATATTTATGTGTCCCATCTTCCTTCTTTCCCTGACCTCTTTTTTCCCGTAAAGATGAATTTTAATGCCTGGTAAAGCGAGTATTTTCTGGAAATTAAGGTCATTTACACCTTTGCCAAGTATATTTAGCATTGCGGCATTACAGAGAAGTGATGGTTCAGTCATTGGAAGCCCGCACATAGCCCTGATAAGCATCTCAAATTGTGAGATGTCACAGGCATCCAGGGTGTAGTGACCTGAATTATGAGGTCTTGGCGCAAATTCGTTTATAAGCAAGTCGTCGTTCTCAAGCAGGAACATCTCGACACATAAAATGCCGGTGAGTTCAAGGGTTCTGGCAAGCTCTGACGCTATTTCGTAGGCTCTTTTTTGAGCCCTTTTGCCTATATCGGCAGGAGCAAAGCTATAAAGCAGTATTCCGCTGTCATGAACATTCTCTACCACAGGGTAAACGGCTGTATCCCCTTTTTCGTTCCTTGCGCAGATTACAGAAATTTCTTTTTTAAATGGTATGAATTCTTCTGCCACTATCTCAACGTTTAATTCATCCCTGAATTTTTCAAAATCTTTAAGGTTTTTCATGATGTATAACCCTTTTCCATCGTATCCACCCTTTGAAATCTTTGCAACAATGGCGGTTTTTTCTATCAGCGTCTTTATGCCAGACCCGTCATTAAGAATCCAGAAACGTGGGACAGGAAATCCTCTGGCTGCCAAATAGGTCTTTTCTGATACCCTGTTCTGCTTTATGCTTAAAACAGAGGTTGCCGGAGATACCTTGACCTTGCTCTCAACGTACCTGGCAGTGTCAATACCTACATGCTCAAATTCATAGGTTGCAATATCGCAGTCATCTGCAAAGCTATCGGCATCATCGGGATGAAATGCCCTTTCTGCAACCTGTGCGGCAGGGCATTCGGGATCGGGATCCAAAACCGATGTGGAATATCCGAGCCGCCTGCACTCAAGGACAATCATCCTACCTAGCTGGCCGCCGCCGATTATGCCTATTCCGGAATCTGGATACAGTACCGGCATTCAGCACCCTTCTTTTTCCGGTATTTTCATGTTCAAAACCTTCTCTTTTAACATTGCCATGTGGGCGGCAACTTTTTTCTGTATTTCCGGATATTTTATACCAAGTATCCGGGCTGCAAGAAGACCAGCGTTTTCCGCATTGCCGATTGCAACCGTTGCGACAGGGATACCGGCCGGCATTTGAACGATGGATAAAAGCGAATCAAGGCCGTTGAGCGATGTCGTTTGCACAGGCACTCCAATGACAGGCAGGGGGGTTTTTGATGCCGTCATGCCTGGCAGATGTGCAGCTCCTCCTGCCCCTGCAATTATTATTTCTATCCCCCTGTCTTTTGCCCCTTCCGCATAACGAAACATTTCATCAGGTGTCCTGTGCGCAGACTTAATTGATATTTCGTAGGGAATTCTAAGTTCTTTCAGGACATCGGCTGCTTTCTGCATCGTAGGGAGGTCGCTTATGCTTCCCATGATTATACCTACAAGCGGTTTGTTCATTTTTTTTCTCTCACATTATCCTTTTTAAATAGTTCTTTTTGTATACCACAGTCTCAATCTCTTCTATCCTGTCTCAGAATAGGCAGATTAAGATTAAAAATATCACATTCAAAGAACCGTGTCAAACAATAACACCTTCAACTTTAATTTAATCATATTTTTTTGTCTTTATAGTTGACAAAACACCGATTCTTACTTTAAAATTCAAAAGCCCAGAATCATGAAAGAGATAAGAGCAGTATGATTATTTGCTAACAGAGCAACTTAAATTGAGGAGGAAGGAAGGGTGAATTACAAGGTCTTAAAAGGTCCGGAGGGTTATCTTCCCCCGGCTGCTTCCCTGCATGGCGTCTGTCTTCCTGAGAAGGGTGAAGGCATTATCGAGGGGAAGTGTGTTATCAGGGACGTCTGCATAAGGCATATTGCGAAAAGCCTCCTTGAGGCAAAGAATCCAACCTTTTTCCCAGGACCACTTGTTATCTGGAGAACTACTGATTATGCCCTTGAGAGAGGAAAACTCATCAGGGAGATAGCTAAAGAGGCCGATGCAAAGATTATCCCCATGCCTGACTACAGGCCCAAATACCCCATGATCAACCCGTCAGTGGAGATCAATCCGAATCATCCAAATCTTACCATATGGCACAACAAGATAGATGTAGGTATTTTCATTGGTGTCCACTGCCATCAGGCAAATCTTGCCCTTAAGATAATAAGGGGCGGAACTGATTGCTATACAGTGGCGTTGTGTGCGGAGGAAGGCCATGAAGAGGCGAATGCCTCACTGAGGGATACTGATAATAATACATTGAAAATATTATTGGATATTGTAAAGGAAATGAAAAAGGGAGGCGCTTAAATGCCGGCGAACGAACTGAAAGAGGTATCTACAGAGTATATGCTCTTCGAAGCAAAAAGGGAGGAGCAGTTTATAACAGGTAGCGAGGCGGTACGAGAGGCCGTCAGACGTGCAAACATAGATGTAGCCATAGCCTATCCCATAACACCACAGAGTGAAAGCATGCACCTTGTGGGCGACCTCTACGCCGAAGGATATGTAAAGGAATACTTCAGAGGAGAAAACGAGTTTGCCGTCATGTCGGAGATAACAGGCGCTGCGATGGCAGGGGTGAGGACGTTTACAGCAACTTGCGGACCCGGAACACTCAGGGCCTTTGAAAACTTTCCCATGTGGTCCGGTGCAAGGCTGCCAATCGTCATGGGTTTCATGACTAGGGCCATCAATGCCCCTTTGAGCATTCAGCCTGATACAATCGAGATGAGTTTTCTTCTTGATACAGGCATGATGATGATGCATGCGGAAGCGGCGCAAGATTTATATGACATGCTTCTTATGAGCTTTGATATAGTTGAGCAGACGTCCGTCCATATCCCCATGGGCGTGTTTGTTGATGGTTTTTTTGTGACACACACCAGGCAGAAGATAAATATCGTTACAGAGGATGTGAAGCTCAGACCTTACAATCCGGGGTTGTCTCCTGTTCCGCACATTGATATGGAGACGCCGCCCTTCAGGCTGATGCGCGATCCCTTTGTAATGAAAAGTAATTATATAAGTTACGCTGCTCATGCCAGCTGGCAGCAGGAGGTAATGGCATCGGCACAGAGGGCGAAGAAATACATAAAAAAATACATGGGCAGCTTTATTGAGCAGGAAAATCCTGATGCGTCAATACAGATTGTCGCCTCTGGAACGGCAGTCTCACAGGCCAGAGAGGCGATCAGGATGCTAAAGGCCGAAGGTATTGATGCAGGGCTCGTCAAGGTAAAGGTCATAAGGCCATTCCCTGCTGACGAAATAAAAGCAGTTCTTTCCGGGGCTGAAAAGATAATAATCCCTGAATTCAACAGGGTTGGATGGCTGTGCAGGGAAGTTGCATCGGTGATACCCAATAACGACCGCATACTACCGGGGCCGAGGGTTTACGGAGGCATGACTATGCCGCCGGAGGTTATTATACAGGTTGTTAAGGAAGGCGCCCTGGTCGGCGTGTAAAATAATTAATAAGGAGAAAACATAATGTCGCTGGATATAACAAGGATTAATCCATATTTTGAAGATGTTATGCCTCAGGAGTATATAGACCTCGAAAAGAATGGTTCCTTTGGTAGTGAAAAGAGGCTGGGGGACCTTGGGGCATTCAAGGAGCTTTTGGAGGAACATCCCATGTGCGCCGGCTGCCACCTTGCACTGGCTTTCCGTGTCCTGGTATCCTCCCTTCCGAGACCTGAAGATTCCATCCTGGTAGGATCTACAGGATGCAGCAGCCTTGCATTTACACAGCTTGCCCTGCATAACATACATTCCCTTTTCGGCAACCAGAATGCCGTGGCATCAGGGCTGAAGAGGGCGTTGAAATTAAGGTTTCCCAATAAGGTAAAGGACGTCATCGTCATGGCCGGAGACGGAGCCACTGCAGATATAGGCCTCGACATGACACTCCATTCATGGTTCAGGGGGGAAAATATTACTACAGTAATGTTTGACAATGAGTTATATGCCAACACGGGCGGGCAGGAAAGCGGTATGAGCATGTGTGGCGCCGTGTTAAACATGGCTCCGACAGGAAAGAAATTCCAGAAGATAAGGGTTCATGAACTGGCCATATCCGCCGGCTGCGCCTATGTGGCGGTCGTTTCTACAGCCAAACCAAAGAATATAAGCGAATGTTTTAAAAAGGCCATTCTGATAGCGCGAGAGGTTGGACCTACCTATATCCAGATATTTACGCCATGTCCAACAAATCTCAAGATAAAACCATCTGACTCAAAGAAGGTCGCTGCTGAGAGATTTAAAGGTGACTATGCCTTCAAGGAGCACATAACGGACGAAGCAAGAGAATACCTTACAAGTATTAAAGACGCTGTAAAAAAGGAAGCGTTAGAGACGGAAGCGGTGTTAGTGTCGGAAGACAAAGAGATACCGCTTGAGGGAGGTTAAGGACATCTGATTACACAAGATTAAGGACTGATAAGAGCATTATACCAGGAGGTTACGGAATGCAGATCTACATAAGAATATCCGGACTTGGGGGGCAGGGGGCGGTGACCGCCGCCCATATACTAGGCGGAGCCGCAGTTATGGACAGAAAGAATGCCCTTGTGAACCCTTTTTTTGGCGCAGAGAAAAGACTGGCTCCCGCTGAGAGCTATGTTAGGGTCTCTGATGAACAGATATTTGACACAGGGGAAATACTTTATCCCGATGTGATACTCATATTTCATCCGGATGTGATTCTACAGGGAAAGTCTTATACAATGCCCTTCTTTTCAGGCATAAAAAGGAACGGAATTATCATAGTTAATTCTAAAAAAACCATTGAATTTACAGAGGATGAAGAGAGAAGACTCAACGAACTTAACATCTGTATATATTTTATTCCGGCAACGGAGATTGCAAAGCAGATCGGCGGGACGGAACTTTCCACAAATATTGCAATGTTAGGGGCGCTTATGGGTGTAACAAATATAGTCAGCATGGATGCGATGCAGGAGTCTATAAGGGAAAGATTCGGTGGAAAAGTGAAATTCGTTGCATCAGGTACAACGGCGTCACTGGACGATGCCATAAAGAAACAGTATGATAAGGTAGAGAAATTGATTGCCGCTAATATGAATGTCCTCACCGAGGCTTACAACAGGAGCGCGGCATTAGCGAAAAAATAATTAAAAACAGAGAATCGAGGTGTAGAACATGTATGTAGTAGCCTTAGTTAATGATGAAAAGTGTGTAGGCTGTAAGATGTGTATACAGGCTTGCCCTGAACCCAATACCATAAGATTTATATCGGGAAAAAAGAAGGCATTTGTGATGGAGAGAAGATGTAAAGGATGTGCCCTTTGCGAGGTTGAATGTCCTAAGAAGGCTATTTTTCTCAAACAGGCGGAAGCTGTTTCCTCTTGATAATAAAAATGGGGATGATGCAGAGAAAATTCTTGAATCTCTTTTAAATTTGCAATTCGTTATAAAGCATACAAGTACGTGCAAGTCGTAGTGTAGCCGTACCTGGTTGAATTGCCTGAGAAATGCTTTGCCTGCTATCCGTGATGCACTTTTCTATTCTTCCATAGTCTGGAAGGGTCGCCCATTATTCAATAGGCATATACAAAAGGAAAAAGTAAGCTAACTAAAGACTACTGTTGTAATTGAATAATGAAAGTTTGACCCCAATCCTCCTTTCTGAAGCCAAAAAAACCACTTAAAGTTCATATTATCCCAATGGATATCATAATCGCCTTTTCTATTTCATTCATCTTTTTGGATAATCAGTCATCCCATGTCCTTTTTGCACTTTCTGCCACTATCTCAGTCCATTCTTTGTATTCTTTATTCTCTTTTGCTGTGAGAGACAGATAATAAGCCTCTATATCTTTTTCTATCATTTTCTTTTTGGATTTCAGCAGCCAATCACGTAACATATCTTCCATAACCTGACTCCTCGGGGTTCCTTTTTCTTTTGCAATTTCGTCTATTTCATTAACCACATCACCGCTGATTGTTACTGTCAGCTTTGCTTTACGTAAGGTACCCATGGATGGCATATTTAACCTCCTTTCAATCTTATTATTTGTAAGATAATAGGGGGTTAATTGCAATAAAATTTTTCCTGCTTGAACTAATTGCAGATATTATAGTAATATCATGCGGTGAGATTTATGAATAAAACAAAAATTGCAATTACAGGGTAAGACAGGATTAACAGGATAGACTGAATAATGGCAAAAAAAAGCACAACGCCACAAAATCCTGTAAATCCTGTTCATCCTGTCAAAAAGTTATATCCTGAATCTTGCACCAAATAGACCGCTCCCGTGTGAGCGGTGAAATTTTGTCAAATCAGATTCTTGATGCTGATTGACCACCCTGCAAAATAGTCATAAGACCTTCTCTATTCTTTTTTTCTCTCAGAAACACCGCTTCTTACTTATATCAGATACCTTTGTGCAAGAAATTTCTTGCACCAACGGCACTAAGAAAAAGCAATCTGCTGAATACCCAGCACTGAGAGATGTTTTG
>VGXX01000082.1 GCA_016873155.1 Planctomycetota bacterium
ACAACAGGTCAAAGCTTAAGAAACAACAGGCCAGTTTGAATGTCAAAAGAAAGGAACTGGATATTGTCGTAGAGGTGCGGGGAGCTGTACGGCAGGTGATGACCAACATCGAAAGGGTCAACGCCACGAGAAAGGCTAGGGAATTGGCGCAGAAAAGGTTAGAGGTGGAGGAAAAAAAGTTCAGCGTAGGAAGGTCTACAAGCCTGGAAATCCTGCGTGCGCAGGAGGATTTGGCTACTGCGGAAGGCAATGAGGCGAAGGCGATTATTGATTATGAGATATCATTAGGGAATTTGGAGAAGGCGAAGGGAACGATTCTGGATACTTATGACATCAAGCTTGAAGAAGAGGAGGCGAAGACCTGATCCTAAAATGCCCCGTTTCCTACAAGGCGGGTTCACTCTTGCAGATTGAACCAGCGAAGCATTTGAAGTCAAATATTTAAGAAAAGTTCAGTCAGAGAAATTGAGCAATACAATAGAAAGTCGGTAGAGTCAACCTTCACATTTCAAATGAAACATCTATGACCTGACGGCCACAAAGAGGAATGAAAATGTTTACTTTTTAAACAACTGACTTTATTTTCAGGTGCTTGTTTTCTATTTATGATGTAGATAGATATCGATAACCGAAAGTAAATTACAGAAAATCTTTTGGTTGTTTGTGAACAGGAGAAAGTTATGAGCCAAAAATATAATACTCTAGTAGAGGAAGTTAAGAAACTATCTGTTGAGGAAAAGGAAGAATTAAAATTTTTAATTGAAAAATATTTAGTTGAAGAACGACGGGAAGAAATCTTTAAAAATTACCAGGAAAGCAAGAAAGAAATTGAAGAAGAACAGTTAGAATTTTCAGGTGATATAAAAAGATTAAAGGAGATGCTCTAATTGGTAAAAATCACCTTTAGTTCCCCTTTTAAAAGGGCTTTTAAGAAAAAGGTCAAAGGAAAACAAAATATTGAAAGCAAATATTGGGAAAAGATTGACATTTTCATTAAAAATCCGTTTGACGCACAATTAAGAACTCACAAACTTTCTGGAAAATTAGAAGGAATGTGGAGTTTTACCGTTGAGCATGATTTAAGAGTAGTATTTTATTTTTCAGAAAAAGATAAAGCAGTTTTTGTTGACATTGGAAAGCACGATGAAGTTTACTAATTTTTTAATAGAGCGATAGGCGACCTCTATTTCTTTTTGATTACACTAAGCGCCCATTTGTAATTCCTTCAATCTTTGCATACGATGCTGCTTTCTCTGCGCAGCATCAGCCCAGCGTTTTTTCTCCACATCGGTCATAGGCGTAAATGGCGTAAGGAGTCTGGGTTTGCCGTGATCGTCGACCTTAACGCAGGTAGAAAAGGCAGTACAGGTATGTTGAACGGTGTTGTTTACCGGGTCTTCGGCCAGGACTTTTACGCCAATTTCCGTAGAAGACCTACCGGTATAATTCAGTGATGATGCCAGGATCAGGATATTCCCTACATAGATAGGGTGATAAAAATCCAGGGCGTCAAGGGAAGCGGTTACAATAGCGCCTTTGGCGAACTTCATGGCCATGATGGCCATAATCTCATCGAGTATGAGGAGGAGTTTTCCCCCATACATGAGATTGCCGTAAATAGCATCTTCCGGGAAGACCAGACGATACACCCGAAGGCTTAATCGTCCAACATCTTCTAGATTGGTATCTCGTACCTTTTGCTTTCTTTGAGCAATTCGCACAAGCCTTCCTTCCCGTATCTCCTTTGCGTACCGGTAGATTTTCATTTCCTTTTCATCAGCAGGTTCGATACGCTGTTCTATCGGCACTGGTTTGCCATGAACATCGCTGGAAACGAAGGACATCCTTGCACGGGTGCAGAGTTTTTCCTCTCCGTTTAACGGTTTACAAAATACCACGGCCTCCACTTCCAGAGATGTCTTTCCCACATATTCGACCATGGCCTTGACCGTAACTACATCGCCAATTCTCACCGGCTGGATAAAAAACAGGTCTTCGATAGAGGCCAGAAGGAGGGGTTTCCTGGTCAATCGCGAAGCAGCCAGATTCCCAGCCGTTACGATCCAGTTCATCATCCATCCACCGTATAACGTGCCGGCAGGGTTGGCATGTTGGGGAAAGACGTGATGCAACATTTCTATAACGGTGGATTGTATGCTTGCCATAGAGAGAATTAAACCACTAACGAGAGAAAAACCTCAGACCGAATAAAGAGTTTGGAACCACAGATTGCACAGATTTTACAACACGGAATCTATAAATTATTTGTAGCAGTTTAGTTTTTTGAAAAATTCCTGTAATGATGTGGTTATCATGCAATGTAGGGGTAATTCATGAATTACCCCTACATACAGGCACAAAGGCATTTTCAACTGTTGATGCCTTTCAAAAACTAAACTGTTACAATTTTTTTATCTTTTATCTGTGTAATCTGTGAAATCTGTGGTTTCTATTGTTATGTGACTATTGTTCCTTTGAGGTTAACAGCTTTATATCACGATTAAGAAAATAATTCAGGACAATTCGGATTGCAACAATAGCGCCGAGTCTTTCAATCTCCTGCCATGTCGGACTCAGGATCGTTGTTACAATATCCTTTCCTATGAATATCTCGAGGCCGAAACTCAGGTATTTTCCCAGCATCAGCCGTATCTGATCCAGTGATTTGTTGTGCACGTCTTGTTTTTTGTAAAGCTCTGCCTGGAAGAATTGGTAGAGGGATTTCAGTATGCCCCAATAAATAACGACATACCCGAATAGCCCGATATAAAAGGTGAAACGTTCTATTATGTTTATCAACATATATTATTCCTTATAAGTGAATACCTGTGTGACAAACAAAAAAGGCTTAAGGTTAGTTACCTTAAGCCAGAGGACTCAGAATACTAAATATTATTTTAAAAGAAATGCCAGAGAAGGGAGTTGAACCCTTACCCCCTGTGACGGGGACCAGATTTTGAGTCTGGCGTGTCTGCCAATTCCACCACTCTGGCATAAATAAATTCAGACGCTTAAAATTAAACCAAATTCCCTAAAATAATGCAATGAGAAAGTATGCTATGATGTCTATGGGCAAGAGTTTTAGTTTGTAAAAAAAAGGCGACTCGGTAAGAAAATCTCTTAAACAGGTATTTCGAGGAGTATCTTATCATAATTTAATTACTTTGTTTTTTCGCTGGGCCATTTTATCTGTGGATCTTTTACTAAATCTTTGAATATTAAGGCATTTTTGACATTATTCTCAATTGAAGGAGATATTGACATAGCTTGATTTAATGATTCTATAGCTTTATCATAGTTTTTTCGCCATACAAATAATTCTGCTTGAAAGTAATACAACCATCGATAGTTATTATTACGTTTTTCCACTTCTTTTAATTCTATCTCAGCATCATCATATTTCCCGATATTAGCAAGATATGCTGCACGTAAACACCTTGCATGGAGTGCATCAGGGTCCATTTCTATAGTTTTTTCTAAAAGAGAAATAACATATTTTGATTCTTCATCACTTAAGGAAGACTTTTTCCGGATATAAGCAAGAGCTTCCAAGTATTCTTTGTAACATGATTTGTATTTCTCTTTATTCGGATTCTTTCCCCACCAGGTTTTTACTTTATTTATGTCAAGAGTTTCAAAATATTCATCTGTTAATATAGATAAAGCTCTAATCATTCTTGCAATAACCCGTAGGTTTTGTTCTTTATATATGGAATCACAAATTTCCTGCACAGCTGTATCTTTTTTCAATTTTGCCAAAGTGTTAATAGCAGATTCTCGTAAACCTAGAGAAGGATCTGCATTGTGATATATATCAATTACTTCATCTACTGAACATTCAATAGGTTTCCTAGCAATCAGGTCTCCCAATGTTCTTCCACCGATATTTCTTTCAGCATCGAAATAAAAAAAGATATCGTTAAGAGCTGCCTTAGTGTAAGTTTGAATTCTTGGATCTTTCGTTGATATTTCATTTAGTTCTTCGTAATCTCTACGTGAACCTGCCTTAGCAGCAGTTGTCAACTGTTGTATTTTTAATATTTCTTGAAGAAGTAATAGTTCTTTTCGTATTTTTCTAATAAGAGTTGATAAAGATTTTGCCTTTAATTCTAAAGGTAAGATTTTATTACTAATATTTTTGAGCTCTTTATCAGCTATTTTGTTCTTATTTGAAAGCTCTTCGTACAAACTCTTGGCATCAGTGGAAAGGTTTTTTGCTTCGCTTGCACTTTTTGCAACTAAATCTATGGTTGCACTTTGGGCCTCAACTCTTTCTTTAAGAGCTGATATCTCTTTGGCATCTAAAGTAGCTTTTTGTAAAGTTGTTTTTATAGTAGTACCTTCTGGTAAGGTAATTTCGTAGATAAGATCGATCTTGAATAAAATTACACCGAAGATAAAGAAAATTGGATCCACACAAAATATTAAGGTTCTTAAATAAGGCTTTTTTTTAGTTACACACCAAATTGTTATTGGTAGGAGAGATATAATAATAACAAGGCCTATTATTTGAATTGCAGGTGTCATAATATTTTATTTATACCAATGTGCTATTTCCATTTTCTAAAACTAAAAACCACATTACCGATAATTGGGTTATCTTCTGCTTCTTTAAGATTGATATATTCAAAACCATGTTCTCTACCGAAATGAGGGCTGGTACTGATAAGCTGGAGTATTTTCCCTCTAGCCACAATGTCACGAAGTAGGGGCACGGTGCTCCGTGCCCCTACATGGTTTCTGTGTGACATAAAAAATTCTTAAAAAATTGCCGAATACCTAATTTAACGTATACAAGGAATTTCAAAGTTTATTGTTCTTAGCATGTCATTCCCGCATGTTTCTAGCGGGAATCCAATGTTGTTTTTTATGTTCATAGGCGCGCCTTTCCAAGTTATTGGTCACTCCAATCCCCATTTTTAAGGGGACAAGTTCCGCTTACTTGCTTTGCTGGTTCACTCGTCCTCGATTGAACCAAAATGTTTCGGTTCAGGCTACAAGCCCTGAACCAGCCCAGAGGACAAGTCTGGATTCCCGCTAAAAACATGCGGGAATGACAAGCCTTATATTTATAACGGCGTCTTTGGTGGCAACCCTGTTTTCGATATCGATGTCTTCATCTCGGTATCGGCCTGGATATTTTTCATGTGATAATAGTCCATAATGCCGAGATTCCCCTCACGGAATGCCTGAGCAATGGCCTTGGGCACTTCTGACTCGGCTGCGAGTACTTTGGCCATGTTTTCTTCTGCAAGCGCCTTCATCTCGTGTTCGCGCGCATTCGCCATGCCCTGCCGTTTCTCAGCCTCCGCCTGGGCAATCCGCTTATCTGCCTCTGCCTGATCGGCTTGAAGTTTTGCGCCAATGTTGTCGCCCACATCAATACTTACGATATTAACCGAAAGAATCTGAAAGGCCGTATCTCCATCAAGTTCCTTTGCCATGACAAAGTTTGATATCGAATCGGGTTTTTCGAGCACTTTTTTATACGTTTCAGAAGAACCGATGACCGTAATAATGCCTTCACCAACACGGGCAATAATGGTTTCTTCCGTTGCGCCGCCCACAAGCCTGTCGATCTTTGTGCGTATGGTTACGCGCGCCTTTGCCTTTAGCTGGATACCATCTTTTGTCACTGCGTCAAGCGCGCCGGAACCTTTAACAGGATCAGGACAATCAATTACCTTTGGATTGATGCTGGTCTTTACGGTATCGAACACGTCTCTCCCGGAAAGATCGATGGCACAGGCGCGGTCAAAACTCAGTTCGATATTTGCCTTGCTTGCCGCAATAAGGGCACGCACTACATTGGCAACATTGCCCCCTGCCAGTTGGTGCGCCTCAAGAGATGAGGAGGCAATATCTATCCCCGCCTTCTTTGCCATGATACGGCATTCCACAACGGAGTGAGCATCGACATGCCGGAAGCCCATACCGATCATTTGCAGGAAAGACACGGGGGCATCTGATGCAACGGACTTGATGTAAAGCCATCCGTATTTGAAGATAACGAATGCAAATAAAAGGATACAGAGAAAGAGTATAATGAATACGAAAATGGAGACCTTTGTGGACATCGTAAGAAGTGGTAGATATTGCATATAATTTCCCCTGTTAAATTACGTCGCCGAAGGCGACTATTAAAATTGGAATAATCCCTCCCTTGACTTCGTCGTGAGTTCAGTCGAACGATGGGAGGGACAAAGGGAGGGTGAGCATCCTTCCTTCACCCCCACCTAACCTCCCCCATCAAGGGGGAGGAACTGATTGTTTGAATTCCCTCTTGTTCGTCCTCGATTGAACGAAACAGTTTGCATAGTTCAAAGTAAAAACAGACTTTTAAACCGATGGTACAATTCGAAATATTTGGTTCAATCTGCAAGATTGAACCAGCGCAGGGATAATGTACCGCCCTTTCAGGGCTAAAAATATTATTAAATCCTTATCCCATGGCTGTCGCCCTGGGATATACTCTGTCAGCCCTTCGGGCTTTACCTCAACGTACAGGAATTTCAATCTTGTAGGGGTAATTCATGAATTACCCCTACATACTGTCGCCAAGACATTTTCCACTGCTGATGTTTCTATGCTGGTTCAGGCTTATAGCCTGAACCGAAATATTTTGGTTCAATCGAAGACGATTAAACCAGCAAAGGCTTATTATTGTAAAAGCACGAAGCACCGTGCCCCCTGCTGATACGTTGGCTTTGCGGCATTTTAAAATTCCTGATTAAGATATTTGAGTTACGTAGAAAATTTATCAATTACAAACCATTATCCTCTTCTAATTTCTTTTTCAATTCGTCGAGCTTGTTAAGGGCTTCAAGGGGTGACATTCTGGACGTTTCAAGCTTCCTGATTTCTTCGATAACCATGTCCTGTTTCGACAAAAAAAGTTTTAACTGCGCAGGTTGTTTACTATTCTGGGCCGTTTTTAATGGCGCAAACTTTGGTTTGCCGTTTACATCAAGGGTTGCAGCCTCAAGGTTGTTCAGGATAATGCGCGCCCTCTGGATGACCTCCCGCGGTATCCCCGCAAGCCGTGCGACGTGGATTCCATAACTTTTGTCTGTTCCCCCTTCTACAATTTTTCTTAAGAATATAATCTCGTCTCCCCACTCTTTGACAGCAATGTTAAAGTTCTTGATTCCCGCAAAGAGCAAGGCAAGTTCTGTGAGTTCGTGATAGTGGGTAGCGAAGAGCGTCCGGGCGTGGATGTGCTGATAGATGTATTCCGTAATAGCCCAGGCAATGCTGACACCGTCGAATGTGCTCGTGCCGCGTCCCACCTCGTCTAAGATGATGAGACTGCGTTCGGTGGCGTTATTCAGGATGTTTGCCGTCTCGTTCATTTCCACCATGAAGGTGCTTTGCCCCCTTGAAAGTTCGTCCGAGGCGCCTACCCGCGTAAAAATTCTGTCTACCGTTCCAATGACCGCTTCTTTTGCCGGAATAAAACTCCCCATCTGCGCCATGAGAATAAGGAGGGCTACCTGGCGGATGTACGTACTTTTTCCCGCCATATTTGGCCCGGTGATTACCATGATCGTATCCTGAGTCCCATCCAGATTAATATCGTTGGGTACAAAGCTTTCGCCGGCAAGTTTTCTGTCCAGGACGGGGTGACGTCCGTCGATTATTTTTAATTCAAGGCCATCAGTAATCTCAGGCATGATATACCGGTTTTCTACAGCAAGATTGGCCAGGGTAGACAGCACGTCAAGGAGTGCAATTGCCTCAGACGTCCTTTGCAGTCGCGCCGTGAAGGTACTGACCCGTTCACGTATCTGGATAAATAAATCGTACTCCAGGTCCATTGCGCGTTCATCGGCCGTCAGCACTTTTGTT
This sequence comes from Planctomycetota bacterium, assembly GCA_016873155.1. Taxonomy (GTDB): domain Bacteria; phylum Planctomycetota; class Brocadiia; order Brocadiales; family Brocadiaceae; genus Wunengus. The sequence goes on from VGXX01000082.1 coordinate 7,849, forward strand.
TCATATTCCTTGAGTTCAGGAGTAATGAAACGCTCTGCGTTTTTGAGCGTCTGTTTCCGGATATAGGTCTGCGGGATATTATCCTTGTTGACATTGGTAACTTCAATATAATATCCAAATACCTTGTTGTACCCGACCTTAAGGGAATTGATGCCCGTTCGTGCGATCTCTTCCGCCTGAAAATTGGCAATCCAGCTCTTCCCATTTTTACTGATGTACTTCAATTCATCAAGCGCTGCGTCATACCCCTCCCTGATAAGCCCTCCGTCTTTAATCGTGGGCGGCGGATCAGGCACGATTGCCGTACCAATCAAGGTGCGCACTTCATCAAGGACGTCTAATTGTTCTTCTGCCGATACTAAAACGTCCGACATACAGAATCCTACTTTTTCTTTGAGTGCGGGTAATTTGGAAAGGGATTGTTTTAAACTGACAAGGTCGCGTCCATTGGCGCGACCGCAGCTTATCTTGGTCGAAATCCGTTCAATATCGTAGATGTTACCCAGAATGTCGCGGAGTTCCCGCCTTAACGGCGAATTTTCAGATAATTCCTTCACGCCGGTCTGGCGATATTTGATTTCGGCAGATGCCCTCAAAGGGCTGATAATCCATTCCCTGAGCAATCGGGCTCCCATTGGCGTCTTCGTCTGATCGATCACGCTCAGCAATGAGCCTTCCCGGTCACGCGCCCTCATGGTCTGGGTAATCTCCAGACTCTGCTGAGTTGCCTTATCCATGAGCACCCTGTTGTCTGCCTGATATTTTTGAATTTTGCCAATATGCTTCAGCGAGGTCTTTTGTGTCTCTTTTAAATACTGGATTACGGCGCCTGCAGCTCCCAGAGCCGGTCCCACGTCTTCACAACCGAAACCTTCCAGGGAGGCGGTTCCAAAGTGTTCCATCAGGATTCGATATGCAGTATCTTTCGAAAACTCCCAATCAGGGCGAGCGGTAACGATCCCGTCACATTCTGCCCGTATCCTTTCCATAAAAGAGGTATTGTTCCTTACGGTTTCTTCGGGTAACAGCACTTCCGATGGATTCAGTCTTGCAAATTCGTCAAAGAGAGTTTCTTTCCGAATATCCTCGACTTGAAACCGGCCTGTAGATAAATCTATCCAGGATAATCCCGTCATGGTATTTGTTTCCAATACCGCTATTAAATAATTATTGCTTTTATCTTCCAGGAGGGTATCTTCTGTAATCGTGCCCGGCGTTATAATCCGGGTAACACCGCGATCGACAATTCCCGTGGCCTCTTCAGGGTCCTGCAATTGATCACAGATAGCTACCTTATGCCCGGCCTTGATTAATTTTCGAATGTAAGAATCGGCGGCGTGATGCGGCACGCCTGCCATGGGTATTGCGCCTTCACCTTTGGAACGTGAGGTAAGGGTGATCCCCAATACCTTCGAGGCGAACTTGGCGTCCTCAAAAAATAACTCGTAAAAATCGCCCATACGAAAAAAAAGCAGTGAGTCTTTATGCTGCCTTTTTATTTCGTTGTACTGGCGCATCATCGGTGTTTCAGTAATCATAATTAAATCAACCACCAATAGTGAAGATAAGGCACGTGGCAGGTGGCGGGTGACGTTTTACTCGTCACGCGCCATTCGACACACGTCACTTCCCCGTTTGCACGAGGACATGATTTCTAAAAACTTACACAAAAAAGTTTTTACAGAGTAATACTATAATTACAATCTTTTTCGTAGAATTGAGGTAATGTTTCATTAATCTTAACAGTTCAGCACCCCCACCTAACCTCCCCCATCAAGGGGGAGGAAACGTTTCCCCGATCTGAGTCGAGGACGGGTTTCCCCCGCCCCTCGTGGGAGGGGTTAGGGGAGGGGGACTGATACCATTAATCTTAAGCCTGGATATCCTTGACTCAGGGTTTTTCTGGAAAAAATAAAGATGCGAAGCGCATGCACAATCAGAAGAACCAAAACCACGTACAGGCATCACGGCGTCTTTTATATTCCCAATTTTTTGACTCAGCACACACTCTGCGTTCTTTTCAGCAGCATAGGTATGGACACAAGACACCTGCCCGTAATGGAGCAGATAATCGACGTGCCAGTGCATTTTTTTGTTTTTTGTCAAATGCCTTTCAATCCTGCCTTTCAGGTTATTTTGAGCGCTCCCGGCATAGACATAAAAACCTCCCGGAAAACCAAAGGTACCCAGACATCCAACCCGAATAGTATGCTTTTTAACGAGTTTAATGGTAAGGCAATATATACCTTTATTCAAAATAAGCCCTATTCTCATGCAATGTCCAGAAATCCAAGAGTGTTAACCTAAACGGCATCGTCAAGCGGCAATGAAACCTCTATCATGTGACGAGTGGCGTGTGACGGGTGACGTGTCGCCCCGGCACGTAAATGTTTTTCAATGAGAAGCAAGAAATAGTATAAAAAATTTCCTTAGAAATGGAAAGTCTATATTTTTAATAACCATATAACTAAAATTCCCTTAGAAATCAATTAACCTTGACAACTCTTATATCTTATGTTAACATTTTGTACATTATTAAGTTATAATTTCTTGTGAGATATTGTGTTATGATTCCAGAACATCTAAAATACGCACCCACCCACGAATGGTTTCATGTCGAAACTAAATCAATCACTGTCGGACTGACAAAACATATTGTTGATGAACTCAATAAACTTTTGTTCCTGGACTTACCTAAAGTAGGGGATGAAATCCTTGCGGGCATCTGCTTTGGAGAAGTCGAGTCGTTAGAAAATCTGCTGGATATCACATCGCCCATGGCAGGTGAAGTTATTGCAGTAAACGAGCGATTATTTGAAAACCTGGACATATTAAGCAACGACCCTTATGTGCATGGTTGGCTGATAAAGTTCAAAACAACAGAACGCCATCTCATCGATGAATTGTTGAGCGCCCAGGAATACGCCGCACACATTAGCAAATCGCATCCAGCCGCCCCCCAGAGACAAAGGAAACGACGCAGCAAGGCAATCATAAAAGGAAAGCGGCGAAGATAACCTTTCTATGAACTCTATGACCAAACGCAAGCTCGTCATTTTAACTGAGGGGAGACTCGATGTCTTTAGCGCAAAAACAGCCGTCAGCGTTATTCGATATTGCAGAGAAGAAGTCGCTGCGGTCATAGACAGTGTCAACGCGGGAAAAGACCTTGAGTCGATTATTGGTATCGGCAAAGGAATTCCCATTGTTAGTACCGTTGCGGAAACTTTACCGTTAAAACCTACGGCCCTCCTTATCGGCATCGCCCCTCCCGGCGGCATGCTTCCGGCCGAATGGCGCAAACATATTACCGATGCCTTAAAAAATAAACTCGATATAATCAGCGGTCTCCACTGCCACGTAAGCGATGATCCCGAATTTTCTCAACTGGCGCACGACCATCAACGTGAAATCTGGGACGTCCGCAAAGTTTCCGAAGACATTCCCCTTGGCGCCGTAAAAGCAAAAGAGACAAAGACGTTGCGCATTCTTACCGTAGGCTCTGATTGTAATATAGGCAAGATGGTGACCTCCATCGAAATCACAAATGCCGCCAAAAAACGGGGAATTAACGCATGTTTTGTGGCAACGGGGCAGACAGGAATTATGATTGAAGGGAGCGGGATTGCCGTGGACCATGTCATTTCCGATTTCATTTCCGGGGCGGCAGAAAAACTCGTGCTCGACCGCGCCCGGTATCGACTTTTGAGTATCGAGGGACAGGGCACGATCGTGCACCCGGCGTATTCCGGCGTTACCCTTGGCCTATTGCACGGTTCAGCGCCGCAGGGCCTTATTTTATGCCATCAGCCTGCACGAAAGACGCTCCGCCATTTTGCCGACTTTCCCATTTTGCCCCTCCCGTACTTGATCGAACTTTACGAAAAACTGGCGCAGCCGGTCCATCCCTGTAAGGTGCTTGGCATTTCGCTCAACTGTGTGGGTATGTCGGACAATGACGCATTACGAGAGATCCAAAAAGCGGAAAAGGAAACAAAACTCCCCGCTACTGATCCCATCAAGTTCGGTGTGGAAAAATTTATTGACGTCATCCGTCCTCTCTTACCATGAATCTCTCTGTAGAACCTTTAGATTTGAAACTCAGGCACACCTTTCGGATTGCCCGGGAAATTCGTGATGTACAAAACAATATTATAGTTCTTTTAAAAGATGAAGATGGAATTACGGGGTTGGGGGAGGCAGCGCCTACCAGATTTTTTGGGGAGGACGTCAAAAGCGTTACTGAAGTGCTTGCTCAGTCCATTGATCTCTTAAAAAATGCCGATCCATTTCACGTAGAAGATATTACCGGTTACCTCAAGAACAAATTTCCAAAGGATGCCGCCGCGCGTGCGGCAATTGACATAGCCCTCCACGATTTCATCGGCAAGAAACTAAAAATACCCCTTTATAAGCTCTTCGGCTTGAATCGAAAAGAAGCCAAGACAACCTCGTTCACCATAGGAATTGATACCCTGGAAAAAATGTGCAAAAAGGCGGATGAGGTAAAAGATTTTCCCATATTGAAAATAAAAGTAGGTATCAAAAACGACCTGGAAATTCTGAAAGAATTACGCAAAATTACCAAGGCTGTTTTCCGTGTAGATGCTAATACAGGCTGGACGGTTGACGAGGCGATAAAGAAGCTGAACACTATGGAAGAACTCGGTGTTGAACTTGTAGAACAACCATTTCCCGTCGGCAGCATTGAAGCCCTGAAGAAGATCAGAGGACGTGTAAAGATACCTGTCTTTGCCGACGAAGATGTAAAATGTTCAGGGGACATACCCGCCCTGTCAGACGCTGTGGATGGGATTAATATTAAACTGATGAAATGCGGCGGGATTCGCGAAGCCACTCGGATGATTTCCACGGCCCGCGCCCACGGTCTCAAAATTATGATTGGATGTAATATCGAAAGTTCGGTGTCCATCACGGCGGCAGCGCATCTAACGCCCCTGGTCGACTATGCCGACCTTGACGGACATCTGCTTGTTGCAAACGACCCTTATATCGGGGCAACCGTTGATAAAGGAAAGTTAACACTCCCCGAAAGTGATGGACTTGGGGTAGCGCAAAAATGCGCTGGTTCTTAGGTAATTATGTAGAAACAAACGCAACAGTTTAGCACCCCCACCTGACCTCCCCCATCGAGGGGGAGAAAACGTTTCCCCGATCTGAGTCGAGGACGGGTTTCCCCCGCCCCTGGTGGGAGGGGTTAGAGCCTGCCCCGTACCTGATACGGGGGGAGGGGGTGAACTGATACAAACAAACATTATTGTTGGGTATGATTACGCTTCACCCAACCTTGTACATCAAAATGGGAATGATTGCCAGGAAGTACAACAATGCAGAATAAACCACTAACACAAGAGATACTGACTTACGCCAAAGGGATACATGATTATGTAATTCAGATGAGGAGGGACTTTCACAAACATCCTGAAACCGGTTTCGTTGAAACCCGCACGTCTGGCGTTATTACCGATGAATTGAAACGGCTGGGGCTTCAGGTGCACACGGATATAGCAAAGACAGGTGTAGCCGGAGTCCTGGACGTTCACGGAGCGTCGAGCACCGTAGCCTTTCGAGCTGACATGGATGCCTTGCCCATAACGGAAGAAAATGAGCTTGAATTCAAATCCCAAAACGAGGGAGTGTCCCATGCCTGTGGACATGATGCGAATATGGCGATGCTCCTGGGCGCGGTCAAACTCATGGTGCAGTTGAAGGACAAACTCAAACGACGGGTAAAATTTATCTTTCAGCCATGCGAAGAACAGCATCCGGGCGGGGCAAAGTTAATGGTGGAGCAGGGCGTTCTCAATGATGTGGACGAGATTTACGGACTGCATATCGAACCGAATATCGCTTCGGGCACTTTTGGACTGCGGTCCGGCGCCACGGTGGC
>VGXX01000083.1 GCA_016873155.1 Planctomycetota bacterium
TTATAGGCTGCTTTCAGCATTTGCCAGCGCAGGTTCCGGACTCTCAACGACCTCATCAAAGACCAGTTTACCATCCTGTACCTTTGCCTTTACATGTTTCTTTCCTTCAAATCTACCCTGCAGTATTTCTTCTGAGAGAGGGTCTTCTAAATAATTTTCTATCGCCCTTCGAAGGGGACGCGCGCCAAAATTCTGATTGTACCCCTTCTCTATGAGAAAATCCAATACCTCGTCCGTTAAAGTTATGCTGATGTTGTAATTGTCCAGCCTCTTTTTCACGTTCTTTAATTCAATTTCAATAATCTTCTTCAAATCCTCTTTATTCAGCGGTTTGAATACGATGATATTGTCGACCCTGTTTATAAACTCCGGACGGAAGTGCTTGTCAACCTCTTTCTTCAGTTGCTCCTTCATCGCCTCGTAGGTATGTCCATCAGTCACCTTTTTAAATCCTAAAGACGCCTGATTTTTAATAACGTCGGCTCCGATATTGGAAGTCATAATAATGACCACGTTGCGGAAATCCACGTGACGTCCAAAGCTATCCGTCAATTTCCCGTCTTCCATAATTTGTAACAACATATTAAATACGTCAGGATGGGCTTTCTCGATTTCATCCAGCAATACAACGGCATAAGGACGACGGCGAATCTTTTCTGTCAACTGTCCCCCTTCTTCATAGCCGATATAGCCCGGAGGCGCGCCAATCAACCGGGAAATGTTGTGTTTTTCCATGTATTCCGACATGTCAATCTGGATAAGCGCTTCCTCTTCTCCAAACATGAATTTTGCCAATGACCTTGCAAGGTGCGTCTTCCCCACGCCCGATGGCCCTACAAATATGAAAGACGCAACGGGACGATTCGGATTCTTCAAGCCTGCGCGAGAACGACGTATTGCCTTGGCAATCGCTTTTGTAGCTTCCTCCTGGCTAACCACCATCTTATGAAGTTCTTCTTCCATACGAAGCAGCCTTTTGGCCTCTGCTGATTCTATGCGGGTGATGGGAATTCCCGTCATTTTAGAAACCACCTCAGCGACAATTTCACCATTCACTACGCCCTCGACTTCAGCACGGGTTTCCCGCCATTCCTTCTCAATCGTTTCCTTTTTCTTTTTTAATTTGTCGGCTTTGTCTCTTAACCGGGCAGCCCTCTCAAAATCCTGAATTGCAACAGACTCATCCTTGTCTTTTTCCAGTTTATTGATTTCTTCTTCTATATGCCTCAAATCGGGCGGCTGTGTAGTCGCCTTGAGCCGTATCCTTGCGCACGCCTCATCAATCACATCAATCGCCTTGTCGGGAAGGAATCGCCCAGTGATATAACGAATCGAGAGTTCCGTTGCCGTTTCTAATGCATCATTGGTAATTTGAACCTTGTGATGCGCTTCGTACCGGTCGCGAAGTCCTTTCAGTATTTCAACGGTCTCTGCCTTTGAGGGAGGTTCTACGACAATCGTCTGAAACCTTCTCTCAAGGGCGCCGTCTTTTTCAATATATTTTCTATATTCATCCAGCGTGGTAGCGCCAATACACTGGATTTCTCCCCGTGACAATGCAGGTTTCAGGACGTTCGAAGCATCAATGGCGCCTTCAGCGCCGCCTGCGCCCACAAGGGTATGCAACTCGTCAATAAACAGAATAATGTTCTTTGCCCTTTTTACCTCTGACATTACCGCCTTAATACGCTCTTCAAACTGACCTCTGTATTTTGTGCCAGCCACCATCATTGCAAGGTCTAAGGCCACAATTCTGCGATCCCTTAATAGTTCAGGGATATTCCCCTGAACCACAGCCTGAGCAAGACCTTCAACAATTGCTGTTTTTCCTACCCCTGCCTCGCCCAGTAAAACAGGGTTATTCTTGGTTCGGCGGCATAACACTTGAATAACACGCTCGATCACGTCCTGTCGTCCAATGACCGGATCAAGTTCATTTTCTCGCGCCTGCTGCGTAAGGTCCCTGCCGAAAGAGTCCAATGCAGGAGTCTTTGATTTCCCCTTCTTTTCTTCTTTTTCCTGACTGGCGCCACCCTGAACAGCTTCCGAACCTAACAGTCCAATAACTTCCTCGCGCACGTCTTCAAGTTTTACCCCCAGATTTAACAATACCTGTGCGGCGACACCTTCCTGCTCTCTGAGCAGTCCTAACAATAAATGTTCCGTTCCAATATAATTATGGCCTAAGGCCCGCGCTTCTTCCATCGCATATTCCAGCACCTTTTTTACGCGCGGGGTAAACGGTAACTGCCCAACAGAAACCAGGTCTGATCCACTCTGTACAATTTTTTCTACCTCCAGGCGTATTTTTTTTAACTCAATATCCAGGTTTTGTAAAACATTAGCGGCAACCCCGCTGCCCTCTTTCACCAACCCTAAGAGGATATGCTCCGTTCCAATATATTCGTGATTAAATCGCCGGGCCTCTTCTCGTGCAAGCGCCATAACCTTCCGAGCACGGTCAGTAAATCTATCAAACATAATAACACCTATCCTTTCAAACTTTTACTTTTCCAGGCGTTTTCTTACATACGATGCGCGAATAACATTCCTCTGTGTGGAATTCAGTTCGCGCCCTTCCAGCTTTTGCAAGTGTCCCGGCAATGTGAGGATAAAAAGCTCATTTAATGTCTTCATTTCAATATCTTTAATTATTCCCAAATTAACTCCCATTCTAACCTGAGACAGCAGATGCATAATTTCTTCGGAAGAAATCAACCGTGCAACCTTGAGCATGCCATACGACCGCCATACTCGGTCCTCCAGCTGTTCACGACTTTCAGAAACGAGCGCCTTTCTCGCCATCCGCTCATAACTCGTAATCCTGGGAATCACACTTTCAATAATTTCAATAATTTCCGTTTCCGACTTGCCAAGGGTAAACTGGTTCGAGATTTGATATAAATCCCCTGAAACCTGTGTCCCTTCACCATATAACCCCCTCACAACCAGTCCGAGTTTCATAACCGCATTAAACACCTTTTCAATGTGGTGGGTCATTCCCAGCGCCGGCAGATGCAACATAACCGAGGCCCTCATCCCTGTGCCAACATTGGTAGGACAGGCCGTCAGATACCCAAACCGTGAAGAATAAGCGTAATTTAATTTTTTCTCCAGTTTATTATCGATTTCATCAATCGTCTTCCATGCCTCTTTCAGTTCAAATCCAGAGCGTATGACCTGTATTCTTAAATGATCTTCCTCGTTCACCATGAGACTGACGGTTTCCGACTTGCCAAAGGCGACGCCCCGCTCACCCTCTCCTCCGGCATGCTCCCTGCTGATAAGGTGTCGTTCTACCAAAAAAAGCCTGTCAACAGGCGTAATATCCGCAAGGTTCAAATAACAAAGATCCTGGGAAATATCGGAATCTTTAATCTTGTCCCTTATGATCTCTTCGAGTTCTTTTTTTTGCTTTACATTAGCTCTCGAAAGAAAGGGAAACCGCGCCACATTCCTTGCTAAACGAATCCTGCTGCTAATGACGATGTCTGACTCCGGACCTGTTCCTCTGAGCCATTCACCGGTGTTATCAGCAAGATCACTAATCTTCATCGTTGTCGCCTGAGAGCTCATAAATTTTATCCCTCAACTCAGCAGCCCTTTCGTAATCTTCTTTTTCAACAGCCTTATTCAGTTCACTCCGTAACTGCATGAGTTCATTCTTCTTTATCAATTCTTTCCCTGCCCTTGAAGGCACTTTTCCAACATGCTGGGTACTGCTGTGCATTTTTTCCAATAATGGGATTAACCCTTTTCTAAAAATGGTGTAATCCATCGCGCAACCCAAACGACCATGGGAGCGGAATTCTAAATAAGACAACCCGCACACGGGACAAACAATCTTGGACATCTCATTTATTTCAGGCGCTACCTGATTAATGAGACTTGTCAATATCTCGGTAGGCGAAGGTATTTTTGTAAGATGTGTATTGATGCTCTGAGCGCACTCTTCACAGAGATGCCGTTCCTTCTTTACGGTGCCGACGATCTCTGTTAAATGCACTGTCGCATGCTTCTTATTACATGATTCGCATTTCATTGCTTGTCACTCCGCTGAAACTCAAGACTAAACTCAATTATCGCTTTTCCCATTTTAACACATCCATAACTTTTCCTAAAGAACTTTTTTCAGATAATATTTCCTCTCGAATCCTGTTTTCTCTTTCCAGACAATCCATACCGTAATTAACTCTTCCGTCGGCTTCCGCTAACGGTATCGCCATCAATCCATCGTCATCTCCAATAATCCAATCTCCCGGATTAATCTGAATTCCGGATATCTGGATTGGTATATTAATCTCACCAAACCCTTTGGGCTCGCCCGCATTCGGCATCACCATTTTTGTAAAGGCGGGAAAATTTAATTTTCTAATTTCCGCAATATCCCGCATTGCTCCATGAATTACCACGCCGCTTATTTTTTTTTGCAATGCACTGTGAGTTGCCAATTCCCCCCAAATTGCAGGTCCAACTCCTCCTGCATCAATTACGATAACATCCCCTTCTTTTGCAATATCTATGGCCTCAACAGGTTTAGCCCAATCACCGGGAAACGTCCTTACCGTTACTGCATTCCCTATTAATTTAATATTTTGATATATCGGATAAAGTCCTGTGATACTTTCAGCGCGATGTCCGGCATCTGAAATATTTGCCGTCGATAGCATCGTTAACGCTTCTCGAATTCCTTCGCGTGTCACTCTTTTAAACAGCGCTGTATCTACCCTTCTATTCTCTCTGATAGCAGTTTTGATACGCTCCGCTGCGATTTTTGCATTCTTTGATTTGCTGATATAACCGCCCACAATGACAATACTCGCCCCGGCGTTTACCGCATCGACCGCGTTCTCGGAATTGATACCACCCGCAACCGCAACTGGGATTTTTACCTTACTGCAGATGTGTTGCAAGGTAATGAAGGGTGTTTTCCCATGCATTTGATCATCTATGGCAGTATGAACAGCTATATAATCAGCGCCCCATTTTTCTATATCGGCAACACGTTCTTCGACTTTAGCGCTATTTATAAAGTCTACGCAGACTTTTATACCGTAATTCTTCCCTGCCTGTATGCATTCCTTGATAGTCGATTCAGGGGCATCTCCCATCACAACAGCTATATTCGCGCCGGCTTTGGCTGCCATTTCCATTTCGGCGCGACCGGCATCCATCGTCTTCATGTCCGCAAGCAAGGTTACTCCGGGAAATACTTTTCTCAAATGGCGTACCGCATTCATCCCCTCGCTTTTAATAAGAGGGGTGCCAATCTCCAGCCAATCAGCGCCTCCCTCAATCGCCTCCTCAGCAACCTTTACCGCCCTGTGAAGGTCGACAAAATCAAGGGCTACTTGTAATATTACTGCCATTATTTGTACTCAATTGTAAAAGAGCTTTTACTCGAAATAGGTAGCTCCACAACGCTCAGATTCCCAGGTTGTAACCCTGGATACCTTCACCCCTGGTGGCAAGGTATTTTTTAACTCGTCATAGAGTATTTTAGAAAGGTTCTCTGTAGTTGGATTTAAAACCTTAAAATCTGCAAGTTCATTCAAATAGGTATGGTCAAAGGTATTCATAATCTCTCCAATAATTCTTTTCGCCTCTCTAAAATCCATAACCATACCCAACTTATCCAGTTTTTCCGCCTTCAAAACAACCCGAACCTTCCAATTGTGCCCGTGGAGCTTTTCGCATTGCCCTTTATATTCACGGAGGTTATGCGCAGCAGAAAAATCAGTTTCAACGACGAGTTCAAACACGCCTATGCACCGAAAGAGGCTCTATTTTTATTATATTACAGGTAAGTTAACAAAAAATCTTATCACTCACGGAAATAAAAGTCAAGGGATTTCTGATTGTTCATACAGGCTTAAACACTCATTATAAAAAAACATAGGATAATTTTATACCTGCCAAACTCCCTTATTTTCTTTTGAATTGTTTTTGTAAATCGTCCAGAGAAAAATACAGGGTCGTTGGCCTGCCATGGGGGCAATTATTTGTATATGCATTTATTCTCTGTTTCTTTTCCAGAAGCTCTTCTATCTCTTGCGGTTCTAACCTTTGTCCAGCCTTGACAGCGCCTCTGCACGCCATGATATTGATGAGTTTGTTTAAAATCTTATCTTTGCCCTTTAGAGAATCTTCTGCACCCAACTCTGCCAGCAAGCTTTCTACAAATTCCTTTGCATTTACATGCTTTAAAATCTGCGGAAAAGCACGGACCACTATCGTATGCTGCCCAAACTCCTCAACCTCAAGTCCCAATGTTCCCAAATATTCCTTCAAACTGATAATGCTAAAAAAATCCTTAGGACTCAATTCTATCATCTCCGGTATCAGCAAGCGTTGACTGAGCGACTGGGAAGCCTGCAAGCTCCTTTCTATTTCGTGATATAAAATTATTTCATGCAAGGCGTGTTGATCTATGATATTCAATCCACCTTCCGTCTCCTCGATTATAAAGGCATTGTGAATTTGGAAGCACATCCTCCTCTTTTTATTACCAATTTCGGCGCTAAAGACTTTTTCTTTCTCTTCTGCTTTTTTATTTGCCTGAATATCGTTATGCAACCCCGCATCTTCCCCATCTGCCTTCCCAGGGGAAAACCGTTCCCACAAAGATTTTTTTATAAGATCAAACTCCTCTCCCCTTGCCGCTTCTCTTTCCAATCCCGGTATGGGAGAGGGAGCGCTGACAGTTTTCGTTGTTGATTTATTCAAACCTTCTTTTAACGCAGAGAGGACATAATTATAGATTGCGCTGGTATTTCGAAAACGCACCTCGATCTTTGTCGGATGGACGTTCACGTCTACTTCAGACGGCTCTACCTGTAAAAACAAGAATACAATCGGATACCGCTTATGCATCAATTTCCCATGATAAGCTTCATTGATGGCGCGAAAGACCGCGCTGTCCTTGATATAGCGACCATTTAAAAATATAAATTGCATCCTTGCATTCCCCTTATCAAAAAAGGGCGGGGCAATATATCCGGAAAGGGTGAACATCTCTTCCCTGAGAAATATGGGAATGAGATGTTTTCTCATCTCTTCGCCAAAGAAAGTCGCAATCCGTTCGGCCGTATCCTGAACCGCTGGCAGATTAAACACCGTCCTGTTGTTATGCATAAGCGTGAAATGAATTGCCGGATAGGACAGCGAAAATTTTGTTAGCACCTCTGAAATATAAGCCATTTCCGTGGGTATCGACTTCAAAAATTTCTTACGGACAGGGGTATTGAAAAACAATTCCCGCACCTCAACCTGTGTGCCCTCAGGCGCGCCCCGTTCCTTAACTTCCCCGAAAACGCCCCCGTCAATCTTTATTTCTGTCCCATTCAAAGCCCCTTTTACCCTGGAGATGATGCCGGCGTGTGAAACGGCGCCGATACTCGGCAGCGCCTCTCCTCGAAAACCCAACGTATGCACGGCAAACAAGTCGTCTGCATTTTGAAGTTTGCTCGTGGCATGGCTTTGAAATGCAAGGGCAAGGTCGTCTGCATCCATTCCAATACCATCGTCCGAGACCCGTATCAATTTCCGCCCCCCATCTTCCAAATAGGTATCGATTCTCGATGCCCTGGCATCAATCGCATTCTCGATCAACTCTTTTACGACAGAAGCCGGACGGTCAATCACCTCACCTGCAGCAATTTTATTAATTACAGATTCCGGAAGAATCTTGATTTGTGACATAAAGACGTTTCCCAAAACAACTAATTTATTTATATTTTTTTAAATTTATGTTATAATATTTTAGTTGTAAAAATCAAAATATATGTCATATAAAAAATGCAAAATTTAATATACAACTATAACATATATTTTACAAAAGGAGGAGGGAGAAAATGATAAAAAAATATTGTACTTTTGCGGGTTGGTTTTTATTCGTAACAGGCATCCTTGCCGTTGGCGTTGAAAGAGGATATAGTGATGATTTGTATAAAGCAAGTTTAACCGGTGCTTCGTCATCTTATAGCCTGGAACAAGATAAAGATGACGACGATGACGATAATGAAGTTAAAGCAAAGATTAGCATAAAAGACAACGGCAAAGTAGAATTATCCATAAAAGGATTACGGTCTTCTCCCGATAATGAACTGGTTAGCCAAGACAGTGTTCTTGTAATTGAAACAGAAGTCAACGAAAGCGCCAAAACATATTCTAAATCATTCACGATTACCGATGGAAAAGCAGAAGAAGAATTTACCCTTGAAGACCTTAGTAAAGGTGATAAACTTGAAATCACCAGTGTCGTAATTAATAAAGCGACATCTACAACTCCTACTCCGACGGTAACTGCATCACCAACGAGTTCTCCAACTGCTACACCAACTGTGACCGTATCACCGACCCCAACAGGTACTTCAACCGCGACTCCAACGGTAACTGCATCGCCAACACCAACAGGCGCGGGAACATCCTCTCTTGTAATTAAGGCACATACAAGCGCAGATGACGCAATTCTAGTACCGGGCGGTATGATCTCAGAATCTACAACGGCGGCAACACCTACACCGGTGACTACACCTTCACCCACTGGCACTGCTTCACCCACGGCAACACCAGCAGTTATTGAGGCAGAGGTCTCTATAAAACCCGAAACCATCAATCTGAAGAGTAAAGGTAAATTTAAGGCATTCATTGAGCTTCCCTCGACCTATAGTGTTGAAGATATCGATCCGGATACCGTTGAGTGCAATGGCGCACAAGCCATCGACGGAAAGACTGATGCTCACGATCGATTTATTGCTACATTTAAAGTACAGGATTTAGAGTTAGAATCAAAAAACTATAAGAATGAAAAGGTAACACTTACCGTAACGGGTGAGCTAACAGACGGCACGAAATTCCAGGGAAGTGATACGATAAAAATAAAGGGCAAAGGAAAGAAACACGACGACGATGATGACGACGATGATGACCATGGAAAAAAGAAGCATGATTAAGCATGAATAATGCTGTTTATAAAAAAGGGAGGCTTTTTGGCCTCCCTTTTTTGTTTCTGTTTGTTAAAATTTAACGTTTCTCAAGAGGAACAATATAGCCTTTGATGAAAGCGATGCGTGATGTCAAAAAAGATATGGTGGTCAATGACGTACTTGAATCAGAAATTCAGAAATGCGCTAAGTGCGGCAAATGCCGGTCGATCTGCCCTGTCTTTATAGAAACCGGCAACGAATCTATGGTGGCACGGGGCCGCATCAGCCTTGCCGAGTCTTTACGAGACGGTGAAATTTTTCACACCGAATTATTGAGGGATTACCTCCTCTCCTGCAAGAAATGCCTCCGATGCTCCAGCATCTGCCCCTCCGGCGTAGATTACGACCTGATCATCCAAACCATGTTCGACGATATGGCAAGTCACCTGGGGATATGGTTTATACCCCGGATAATATTCAGGTTGTTTTTAACCCGGAGATGGCTGTTTAACATACTCCTGAAGTCTGCCAGTTTATTTCAACGGTTAGTGCCGTTAAAGCGACATGGCGCCATGAGACATCTGCCCTTCATGTTTATGGGCGGACGATGGATTCCACCTCTGGCAAAGAAATCAGCGCTGAACAAATATCGCAACGCAAGAAAAGTAACGAATCCCAGGATGAAAGTGGGATTTTACGTGGGTTGTCTCATTAACTACGTCTACACCGACATTGCTGATGCAGTAATCGAGGTATTAAACCACCTGGGGGTTGAGGTTGTTGTGCCCCCGAAACAGTTGTGTTGCGGCATTCCTGCCAGGTCGTTGGGTGATGTAAAAACAGCGCAGAAACTGGCTGAAGTAAATGTAAAGGTGTTCGAGGAGGCCAATGTTGATTTTATCATCAATGCCTGTGCCACCTGCGGAAGGACACTGAAAAGGGATTATCCCCGTATCCTGGGTGATCATGCCTTAAAATTCACAGATAAAATATATGATATATCTGAATTCATAGAAAAATATTTTCAATACGAAACAAAGACACTGAATACAAAGATTACCTACCACGACCCATGCCATCTCTACTGGGGTCAAAACATCTCAAAACAGCCCAGAGATATTTTGAAGCGTTCTTCCACGTTTCAGGAGATGGAAACCCCGGAACGATGCTGCGGCGGAGGCGGTGTATTTAATTTATTACACTACGATCTTTCTATGAAGATTGGGGAGTACAAGGCAAAAGCAATTGAGAAGAGCGGCGCAGAGGTTGTGGCAACGGGCTGTCCGGGATGCCGTCTCCAAATCGAAGACCTCCTCGCTGCAAAGGGTTCTGCGGCCAAATGCACACACACCATCCAGGTGTTACGGGACGCAATGCTTTCATCCACGAAATAGTCTCTGCCTATTCCCCTAATAAAACAAATGAACGTTTCAGGAATTTCAAAGTCTATATTATAGCATACCAGACAACCCCCTGACTCCCCCTTTGCTAGGGGGACTTAACGGAATCCCCCTTAAAAAAGGGGGCAGGGGGGTTGTTTTTTTTGTACATTTGTTACATGTCAAAAAAGTAGAGTAGGATGGGTTAAACTCAGTGAACCCATCAAAGTCATTCAATCGACCCTAAACATTCAACCCGGTTGTTGGGTACGCGATGCTTCATCACACTACAAAACTCAGGAAATTTATTGCAGGAGATGAGGACAAAGTGGATTGAGATGTTATCAGAAAGCAAACGAGATTAGGCAATCCTCTTGGGGATAGAAACTTTTTAGAGATGTTTTACTAAGAAATTATGTTACAAGTTAAACTTTATGTATAGAAAGGGATGTATCGCTAAATGGCTGCAGCAAGAACATGGGCATCCTTCTGATGTATAATATCGTGGTATTTTATTCTTTCTGCTGAAGCTGGAGTTGGCTGGAGAACTAACTGAGTCTGAGCAATCAATTTATAAAAATTTAAGAGTGCTTCTTCATCAAGTTTGGCTTTAATATTTAACTCTGACTCATTTAAGACAATCTGTGTTGTTACAAGTAGAAAAGGCGTTTTCTGGCATATTTTAAAAAGCGCTGCTGAGCCGCCCTCTTCAGAAGCGCTTGCAGCAATAAAGACACTGGCGTCAATAAATAATTTTAGCTTTTTACCAGACAATATCAGCTTTTCCTGAGAAGTTTTTTTACCTTTAAAGCTGTTTGCTTATCAAGCCTGTCCTCTCTTAGAAATTCATCAATCTCGTCAGAAGAATATTCCCTAATCCCTTCTGTCATCTCAATCAGGGTAATACGCACCTTTTTGTGCTCCTCTATGCCAATATCCTCCAATGGCTTTAGCACCCCATTTTCATATATGGCCTCAATTGTCTTTGGCATAAGCATCGCCTCCAAATCTTAATTTAAGAATAAGAAATCAGTGTAAAAAAGTCAAGAAAAATAGGGGAAATCAAGGCAGAACAAAAGCGCCTGTACTGATTTTTACTTTATGGTTTTCCCACAACCGTAATCTCTGCCCTAAAATCAGGCAAGCCTCTTGGGGATAGAGGCTTTTTAGGGATGCTTTCTAAGAAATTAGGTTACAAGTCAAACTTTAGGTCTAAAGGTAGGCATAAAAAGGGATGTGTCCCTAAATAAGTACCAAAACAGAGGATTCAAAGGGTCATCATAGTAGTAAAAGAAATGAGCCCCTCCTCTATGCTTTACACCTGCCCGTCCTTGTTTTTTAATACCAATAACTCCCCAAATGAAAAGAAGACGGATAATCGTGGTTACTTCATGTTCTAATCTATGATGGGAAATAAATGGTGATATCCTCTTTTTAAGATCATCTATAGATATTGTATGAAGGGAACCTGAAAAACTATTCAATAGATTACTAATAAACGGAAACTGTTTTTGATTCTCTATTATTAAATCTTTAAATTTACTTTGACTATATTTTTCTTCCTCAGCTAATCGAGTATCGCTAGGCTCAATAACCGAATGTTCATTCTTTATAGCTTGTTCTAGTGCAAAACGAACAAAGGATATCATATCTCTTGGACGTTTAAATGTTCTGTCAATAATATATTTCTCAGCAGGTGCTTTACTTCTATAAGGTTTAGTTGAGAATAAATTTGACCATATTTGAGAAAGATCAACATTGCCGAGACTGAGGCTTACTCTAACTCTTTCTGCAATAATGCCTTTCAAATCATCATTATTCCATAATAGCAATTCTTCATATTGTCTTAACTTATCCTGATCATCAAAATACAAATTATCATAAATATCTGAGCGCAAGAAAACAGAAACAATAACTTTATTAGCAAAAGCAGTATTTATCAAGTTAGCAGCTTTGAGTAGACCAATAATTGTATACATAGCATCTTCAGACGCATCCCAACTATCATCGAGACGATCTATTAATATTCTTGCAGTCTTTCCTTCAGGCCATTCCTTCATAAGAAGTTCCTGTGTTTCGTTAACGATCCTCAAAGGAGTAGCAACACTTGAAGTTTCTCCAAAATCAAATGACACCCAATGGGTCTTAATTCCTTTCAAAAGTGCTTTTCCTTTTTCCGCTATGTTAAGGAACCAACTTTCTCTTTTTGGTTTGTAAGCATCATTCATATACTGATAATATGAAGCGAGTTTTGAATTGTCACTTATAAGTCTATTTTCATTCAATTTCCAAATTAACGCAGATAAAAAGGTAAAGCGCCAAGCGTTTGTATGAGCCTGCTCCGGCAAGATACCACTTTCCTTATAATCTTTAAGTACACTCCATGAGTATTGATCTGGAGTAATAGGTATTACAAGTCCCCCCATGCGCTCTATTTCTTTTTCAAGCAATATGAAAATTGCAGATTTTCCGATCCCTTCCTCCCAATCACTAATGTTTTTCGTCCAAGTAGCGCATTTTTATAATATGACGTTTTTAAGAAATATTCCTCTAAACGAACATCCTGTTCAGCTTCATCGTTTCCTAAATCAATAGTTTTAAGATCATACATTCTCCCCTCCTATTATATTTTAAACAGCTAACATGAATAGGCGTACTAGTATTAAATTGCATAAATTAACGTTCGGTATTAAGTCCTAAAGGAGATTCCGAAACGAGTTCGGAATGACAAATGAAGGCAAAAATGTCATGCTGAACTTGATTCAGCATCTCCTAAGAATAAAAATACAATACGTGAAGGGGGCTATACATATAATGCCAATTTATGCAACCAAGTACTAGAAACTATCCTATTTGGGGTAATAGTCGGTAATAAGGACACGTCCTATTTTAAAAAAGATATACACAATAAATCATGCCCATCATACCACCAATAGTATTATACTCTACATCAGATATTTCGCATACCCTGTTCATCATAACAGCTTCTCTGCAATTTGGATGGCGTTGAGGGCGGCGCCTTTTCGAATATTATCGCTCACGATCCACATATTGATTCCATTATCAATGGATTCATCTTCACGGATACGACCCACAAAAACTTCGTCTTTCCCCGAGGCATCCGTGGCCAGTGGATACAATTGATTGGCAGGGTCATCCACCAGCTTAACACCCGGCGCCGTTGAAAGAAGCTTCTTTACAGCAGCTGCGGTAATTTTCCTCTCCGTTTCTATATTTACGGACTCGCTATGACTGCGAACAACAGGCACACGCACGGTTGTTGCCGTTACCCGAATACTATGATCGCCCATGATCTTTTTGGTCTCGTTCACCATCTTCATCTCTTCGGATGTCTAG
>VGXX01000084.1 GCA_016873155.1 Planctomycetota bacterium
TTGGAACTTTCTTGTCCTCACTGTGGTACACGTCAGTGGTACGTTGTGGATGATTTAGGTTCAGAAATGCGCTGTAATGGGTGTCTATTTTATTTTCCTCTCCCACCTGATACTTCTTGGTCATTTCGACTTAATGATCTTGTTCAAAATGCATTGAGAAAACATGGAACACTTGCAGTATTACATACCTTATATGAACTACAAAGAGATAGTTTTTCGGAAATGTTTTTATACCTTCCTTGCCAAGATATTTTTAAAAATGATAGAAATGCTCCATTCACTGATCTAGATATTGTGGTTATTAAAGAAGGCAAATTTATCATAGGGGAAGTGAAGTCAGACCCTAGTGGGTTCACGCATTCTGATTTCGAAAAACTTAAAGAGGTTGCAATAGATTTGTTGCCAAATGAAATGTTACTTGCAGCACCAGGAGATAAATGGCCTGAGGATGTTTTTGCTGGGATAAAGAATCTAACCGATGCGCTTAAGCCGATAGATGTTACTGTTTCTCCGCAACTACTTCGTTGGTAATAAAAGCTTTCAATTCACAATCTTTTATATTTCCGATGGTACAGTGCAAACAGCCCTCGTTTTTAAAGGACTGGTTTTATGAGGATAAATGTTTGCAAGTTTTTCACAACCCCCTTAGGCCCCCTAACAAAGGGGGATTTAGGGGGTTGTTAACGTTTGCTACAGGGAATCGGGCTGCAGCTTGCTCCGCTTATTTTTTTACTGGATTCCCAGTCTGAATTTGAGAGATTTTAAGGTATTTTTCATCAGCATGGTGATGGTCATCGGACCGACGCCGCCGGGCACAGGGGTAATATAACCGGCAATCTCTTTTGCCTTATCAAAATCAACGTCGCCTTTCAAAACAGGCACCATCTTCTTCGGGTCGTCTTTGCTGGGTTTTTCACCCACCCTGTTGACGCCAACGTCAATTACACATGCGCCCGGCTTGATCCATTCCGGCTTTACCAAATCCGGAACACCTGCTGCTACAATTAAGATATCCGCTCGTTTACAATGTTCGGCTAAATTTTTTGTGCGGGTATGCACTATCGTTACTGTCGCATCAGCCCCCTTCCCTTTCTGCAAAAGCATATTGGCAATCGGTTTCCCCACAATGTTTGAACGCCCGACGACAACCGCCTCTGCGCCACATGTTTCAATACCTGAACGAACAATCAACTCCTGAATACCGGCAGGCGTACATGGCGGAAACTTCACCTCATCGCCGCCGATCATCAGACGTCCGACGTTTACCGGATGGAACCCATCAACGTCCTTATCAGGGTCAATAGCGTTGATGACCTTTTTCTCATCAATATGTTTCGGAAGAGGGAGTTGAACGAGTATTCCGTGAATCGAATCGTCTCTGTTGTATTTATCAATAAGGGCAAGAAGCGCCTTCTCGGAAATATCGGCTGGCTGATTATCCTGAACCTCTTTAAAACCCAACCTATGCGCAGTTTTGATTTTCAGAGTGACATAGGATATTGAAGCGGGGTTACTGCCTACCAGGATGGTAACAAGCCCTGGCACGATACGATGTTTTTCTTTTATTTTTAATACTTCAGCAGAGAGCTCCTGTAAAATTTGTTCTCCGATCTCAGTTCCTTTGATTAATTTTGCAGCCACAGTTCCAAAATCCTCCCCATTGCAAATGGTCAATGAAATACTATTATTGAAAATAAATGGTTTAGTGAATTCCAAAATAATAGTATAAGAACTGTGAAAATACAACCTTTTTTCTCAAGACTACGAGATTAAAAAGTTGCATTTCCTCAATTGTTGATATAGGATTATTTCACATGACAAATATCAACCTATTAGCGCGGGTATATTTTTCTTGCAACTAAATGGACACGTCCCTTATAGAAAAATTTATTGAAAAGATAACACACGGCAGAAAAGAACGTTCTGAGCGGTTTTACGAGATATTTTCAGCGCGGGGATTTTTGCTGGATTTGGACAGCAGTTCCGGGAAGGTACGGTTAAGTGAAGATTCACATAGTGAGGATGGAGAATTTCTGGAAATGCTGCAAAACATTAATTATAAGAAGATGTGTAATAAACCGCATCAGGATGCCCTTGTTTTGCACAATAATGAAGGAGCTACACAGAACCGTCATCCATATTTTGAAAATATCAACACACAATTCTTTGATATAGACAACAGTCAATACCTGACTGAACTGTTCACGCATGAAATCCCCGTAGACCTTTTTCGTTTGAATTGGGAACGTGACGAGTATGGCAAGTTTGATCAATTTAAGAAATGTGAGGATATTCCAAAGATACGGGTGTATGATCTGGAACCCTTTATTGCACGCCTGGTGAAGGCTGTTTCTTCTGTCGGAATATCAACGTGGTCATCGTGCGAAGGCCACTGGGGCGAACCTGCATATATAGTCTTTGACGGGAAGTACCACCGTATCTGGTTTCAGGCGATATTCAATACGTTTATCAGAAAGAAGCTGAATCTGGTGTGCGAATGGGAATGGCTGGGGTGGGATGAACGTTGTTCTATAAACAGTCCAGGCGGCGATCTCCTTGAGTTATACCTGGAAATTCAGGACGTAGCCCGGTTGATTTATGATAACAGGATTTTTTTAAGGGAAAGTAAAAAGCAGGTATGTTCCCTCCTTACCAACAAACATAGAAACGTGAACAAAAAAGAATTACTCAATATCCTCGAGGACTTTTTTGAAGAGTCGACAACCACAATCGGTCAAGCATTATAGTAGTTCCTTTTGTATGGTTTACGGACTTTTTGGACAGCCCCCCTTGCTGGTTCAATCGTCCTCGGTTGAACCAAAATATTTGGCATGTTGACTGCTCGTGCATTATTCAAAGCCCCTGATTCCATTCAAACCTTTCGGTTCAATCTGCAAGATTGAACCAGCCGTGCGTGGTTTTCGATTTATGTTTCGGTTCAGGCTACAAGTCTGCACAGAGCATTGCTGTGTGTCTAAAAAAGGTTGACAAAATAGAGACGCATGCAATGCGTCTCTACATTTCCAGTCCTATCGCTTGGTGTCTTTGCGAACGATGGGTCTTCGATCGGCGTCCGGTGACTTTTTGCCAGGGGCAGTGAAGTCTGTTAAGCGGTGTTCGCTGGTAGGGAAATTATCCCCTAGATAGGACTGGCGGGCAATGGGGTTGCTTAGAATTTCCTGAGTGGTGCCGCTGGCAACGACCGAGCCTTCGTTTATAATGTATGAACGATTTGTAATACTGAGAGCTTCTCGTACGTTGTGGTCGGTGATAAGCAGTCCGATCCCTTTGTTTTTGAGCTTTAAGACGATGTCCTGTACTTCGTTGACGGCAATAGGGTCTACGCCGGTAAACGGCTCGTCCAGGAGGATCATGGTGGGTGAACTGGCGAGCGCCCGCGCGATTTCGAGACGCCTCCTTTCGCCGCCCGAAAGGGTGAATGCCTTGTTTTTTGCCAGTGATTTTAAGTTGAATTCGGTAAGCAGTTCAATCAGTCGTTTGTATTTATCGTCGGAATTGTATCGGTGCGTCTCCAGGATGGCGAGGATGTTCTCTTCGACTGTCAGACGCTGAAAGACCGACGGTTCCTGGCACAGGTAGCCCATCCCTTTCCTTGCGCGCTGATAGATGGGGAGGTCGGTAATGTCCTCATTCTGGAAGATTACCCGTCCGCTGTCAGGCCTGATAGCGCCGATAATCATATTGAAGGAGGTGCTCTTTCCTGCTCCGTTTTGACCAAGTAATCCCACGATCTCCCCGTCATTGACCTCAAAACTGACCTGTTTTACGACGGTGCGTTTGCCGTATGATTTTGTTAACCCTTCCGCTCTTAATAAATTCATAATCAAAATCCTCAATAACCGCAGAGGTACGGAGACACGGGGAAAAAGCTTCCATCTTGTTCCCACGTTCTGCGTGGGAACACAGTCCTTGACGCTTTGCGTCCCGTTTACAACGTGATAAAATCTATTTCTAAGATAGAATTATCATCTTTTAAATATTTATATCGACTTCTCATAGTCTTGACGCAGAGCGTCACTTGTGGCATTCCCACGCAGAGCGTGGGAACGAGTACACGAGTACAATTACGATACGGGCTTCGTTACCCTTGCCCTGCTTACTTTAATTACTTTATAAACTTAATATTATTCAACGGCCAGAATACGAAAAATGCCTTGCCGACGATGTTCTTTTCCGGAACGAATTTCCAAACGCGGCTGTCATTGCTGTTTCTGCTGTTGTCGCCCAGCATGAAGTAATCTTTCTCGCCTAATTGTATTGCTTGGGTTGTGCCCCATGTGCCGGCGGAGAGATTTGTGTAGTAAATGTCATGAAAAATCCTGATGTTTTCAAAGGTTGCATTTACATGAGCGCCGCCAAAACGAATCCCGCTCGTATCGAACGGACGCACGTCCGGCAGTTTTCCGTCATCGTTGTCGAATACAAAGACTTTTTTATTATCTATCGAAAGTGATACGATACCATCCACATTCGAAAATGTTATGTTGTGTTTTTGTTCCGTTTGTATGTGAATGTCTTCTTCCATAACAATATTTTCGGCCTTCTTGAGACAACCTTTTGCGTTCGTATCGTTTGTGGGAATGATGGCAGTAAATATATCATTATTCTTTTCCAGAACAATTTCCAGGTTTTGAGAGCCTTTTAATGGGGTTACGTCGAAGCTGATCTTTATATCTCCCATTTCATTGCTGCCGGATCTGTTATTGTAACCGTTTTGGTCTGAAATCCTACGTCCGAATGCCACCAGAGACGGATCCGAACTGCCTTGTGACGTATTATTCAAGGTGAGTGAATCTTTGTGAATCGTCCACGCATCGCTGTCGGTTACCCATGCTGGAGCAGTCTCTTCTTTTGTCAAATAATGGCTATTGTAGGCGGGCAGCCACAGCGTTTCCTGTACAGAGTCGGGTTTTCTTTGTATCTTGTCGTTGATATAAATATCGCCATTGACGATCTGCAGCTTTTCACTGGGCAGGCCGACAAGTCGTTTGATGTAATTCTTCTTTTTCTTTGAAAATCTTGTCGAGTTGCACCGCGGGCAGCGTAATCCGTCATGCCATTCAGTATCAGGCAGTTGTGCAGAGCAGTTTTTGCACGTAAGATCATACAATGGATAAACGAACACGGTAACATCCCATCGCTGCGGGTTTTTAAATTTCAACCAGAATTTGTTGACCAATATCCTGTTTCCTCCGTGGATTACCCGATTCGACAGGTCTGTCCAGGGGATTGTGATTTGACACTTTGGACACGTTCCCTTTCTCCACAGCCATGCAGGCCAGTTGTATCGTATCCTGTTATTGCAGTTGCTGCAATAGAGAGAGGCGCTCATCTCGAACTGGCAGTTGGGGCAGGTGGCGCTTTCGCTTTGACGGTCGGCGTAAAAAAACCAGCCGCAATTGGGGCATTTCACGTTTTTATGTTCACCCAGTAAGGTAGGCGCCATCGAACCGGTAGGGATTTTAAACGCCTCCACTACGAA
Source organism: Planctomycetota bacterium (assembly GCA_016873155.1). GTDB lineage: Bacteria > Planctomycetota > Brocadiia > Brocadiales > Brocadiaceae > Wunengus. The sequence continues at coordinate 5,504 of VGXX01000084.1, forward strand.
ATAACGGATGGCGAATGCCAGCGCTATGGCGAATGCTATCGATTCAATATTTTCTCTGAGCTTGCCCTTGCGTTTTTTTGGTTTATCATTTAGCTTGGGAGTCGGCAGTTTTTCTTTGATATCGGCCACTCTGCACCTCATTCATCAACGGATAGTACAGACAAGAATGCCTTTTGCGGGATTTCCACGCTTCCTATGGATTTCATCCTTTTTTTACCTTCTTTCTGTTTTTCCAAAAGTTTTCGTTTTCTGGTAATATCGCCGCCGTAACATTTGGCGGTCACATTTTTTGCGATGGGACGGATCGATTCCCTTGCAATTATCCTGCTTCCGACTGCCGCCTGCAATACAACCTCAAACAGGTGGCGTGAGATTTCGTTCTTAAGCTTTTTCACCAGTTTCCTGCCTTTAATATCGGCGTCTTTCCTGTGTACAATGGTCGAAAGGGCGTCTACGCGTTTACTTGCTACAAGGATATCTAATTTTACAAGGTCAGCAGTCTCATATCCAATAAAATCGTAATCCAGTGTGCCATAACCCCTCGTGGCAGATTTCATCTTGTCAAAGAAATCAAAGATAATCTCGGCCAGCGGCAGTTCATAAATAAGGATCGCCCGCTTTTCACTGAGGTATTCAGTGCTCTTGTATCTTCCCCGGCGCCCTTCGGCAAGCTGCATTATTGTGCCCAGATACTCAGTTGGAAGGATAAAGCTGGCGCGTACCATCGGTTCACGAAATTCCACGATTTCGTTTACCGGCGGCACCTTTTCCGGATTATCAACCTTGATTATTTCTTTGTTTGTTTTCAATATTTCATAGGTTACGTTGGGGGCCGTCTGCACAATGTTGATGTTGCTCTCACGTTCCAGACGTTCCTGGACGATCTCCATATGCAGGAGTCCAAGGAATCCGCACCGGAATCCAAACCCGAGCGCCTGCGATGTCTCCGGCTCAAAGGTAAATGATGAATCGTTCAGGCTCAACCGTTCCAATGCCTCACGAAGCAGGTGAAAGTCGGAATTATTTGCCGGATAAATGCCGCAGTACACCATGGGCATGGGCGGGCGGTAGCCAGGCAGCGCCTCAGCCGTCCTGTCCCTGTTATGAGTTACCGTGTCTCCCACTTTAACATCATGAAGAGATTTGATATTGGCGATACAGTAACCTACTTCTCCGGCAGAAAGGCTGTCTTTTACTACCATCTTGGGCTTAAAGACGCCTACTTCTTCCACCTTGAAAGAACTGTTTGTCTTCATCATGTATATCTCATCGCCCACCTTGATGGAACCGTCAAAGATACGCAGGTAAACAACGACGCCGCGATATTCATCATATACCGAATCGAAGATCAGGGATCGTAACAGTGCATTAGGGTTGCCTTTGGGCGGTGGAATATGCTTGATTACGGCGTCAAAAATTTCGTCAATGCCTTTTCCTGTCTTTGCGCTGACCATGAGTGCATCTTCAGGATTTATGCCAAGTGTCTTTTCCATTTCGTTAAGCACGTCATCGGGACGGGAGTTTGGCAGGTCTATCTTGCTGATGACGGGGATAATTGCCAGATTATGCTCCATGGCAAGATAGGCATTGGCGACCGTCTGTGCCTCAACGCCCTGTGAGGCATCCACCAGCAAGAGCGCTCCTTCGCAAGCGCCCAGACTCCTGGAGACCTCGTAACTGAAGTCCACGTGACCTGGCGTATCAATCAGGTTCAGATTATATTCCTTGCCATCCCGCACGAGCTTCAATGCTACGGCGCTGGCCTTGATGGTGATTCCACGTTCGCGTTCCAGGTCCATATCATCGAGCATCTGGTTGCGGAATTCCCGGGACGTAATCGTATGCGTCTTTTCCAGCAGACGATCCGCCAGGGTGGATTTTCCGTGGTCAATATGTGCAATTATACAGAAATTTCTAATTCGTTCAGTAGACATCCCGCTGCTCCTATAATCCCCGCATCATTTCCAAGCTGTGAAAATACTATTTTCGTTTCTTTGGCTGATGCCTCAAAGGCCTTTTCCTTGATTACCTGTTTGATAGGGTCCATCAATAAATCTCCAGAGCCTATCATTCCACCTGTCAATACGATTACTTCCGGGTTTAATACATGCATAATATTTACGAGGGCGACACCGAGATAATGCCCGGTCTCTTTGATAATGTCCAATGACGCCCTGTCACCCTGGAAGGCTGCGTCGTTGATCATCTTTGCCGTCACGTCTCCGGCATCTTTTAGCGATGACGGCGCGCCGCTCTTTAATAACTCTTTAAAACGCCGTACCATGGCCGTAGCCGAGGCGTATGCCTCGATACATCCGTAATTGCCGCAACTGCATTTCGGTCCATCCATCTGGATTACCATGTGACCAATCTCCGCCGCCACGTTATTGACGCCGCGCCAGAGTTTTTTATTGATAACGATACCTCCGCCAATCCCCGTGCCGAGGGTGAGCATTACCAGGGAATCTGCTTCCTTTCCTGCTCCCACCCATTTCTCGCCCCATGCAGCGGCATTGGCATCGTTTTCCAAGACACAGGGTATGGAAAACCTTTCTGATACCATGCGCTTGATAGGGATGTTTCGCCATAGCGGCAGATTGGGAGAAAATAGAATCGTTTCGCCTTTTTTATCGACAAGACCCGGAGATCCCAGCCCGACTCCTATTATACTGGTAGGGGCGGGTTTTAAACCTGCCCCTACATTGATAATTTCATCAATTAAATAAAATATTTGATTGGATATTGTTTGCGGGTCGGCGTTGTTTTCTGTTTTTATGGAAAGCCGTTGGTGTATCTTTCCATCCCTGTCGACAAGACCCGCCTTCAGGTTCGTACCACCGAGGTCAATACCAATAACGTAGTTACCCAATTTTATGTGTCCTTATTCTGCCGTCTGTTTATATAAACAAAAAATTCTAACAAAAGTCTTGTGCTAAGTCAAATTATATGCAACTGTTAGAAACAGATTCTTGCCTGTTTACTATCGTGTGTAGTATAATAGCACCTGTTACAGCAATGGTGTTAATTAAAGTTTTTCTACTTTTGGAGAAATTCAGGAGCAAAGGGTGTCCATGCTCAGGTTAAGATTCCACGGCAGGGGAGGTCAGGGTGCAAAGGTTGCAAGCCGGGTGTTCGGGACTGCCGCCTTTTATGAGGGGTACGATGCCCAGGACTTTCCCCTCTACGGCGCCGAACGAAGGGGCGCGCCGATAGCCGCATTCACACGCATTTCCAAAGAGCCTATTCTTGAACGGGGGATAATAGCGGAGCCGGACATTGTGATCGTACTGGATGAAACCCTATTGGAAGACCCTCTTGCGCACCCATTGTCAGGGCTAAAAGTGGGCGGCATCGTCTTTGTCAATACCATGCATAGTCCGGCCGAGGCAAAATCAAAGTACAAGGTGACGGCGCAGGTCATTGCCCTGGATATAACAAAGATTGGTTTGGAAATGCTGGGATTGCCTGTCTTGAGCACTTTAGCAGGCGGCGTTGCATCGAGGATCGCAGGTCTTGGTGAGGATGCTTTGAGAAAAGCCGTTGAGAAGGAGGCATCTGAAATCATAACGGACAGGGGGCTTGTATTAAAGAATATAGAGGCATCGCTCCATTGTTTTCATGCCGTCCAACCAATAGAAATAAAGACAACCGAAGTCGTTCACAAAGGAAGTCCTGTTGTTGATGTGCCGTTTGAAACTGCGGTGATTTCCAGTCCTGCCATCAATACGACAGGGAACACTCCTTTGCGAAAGACCGGTAACTGGCGGGTATTTAAGCCTGTCTGGAATTACGATATCTGCACCAAATGTATGACCTGCGTTGCCAGGTGTCCCGATGGCTGCATCGCTGTGAATGAAGATGGCTTCCCCTATACGGACTACGATAATTGTAAAGGATGTATGATCTGTTTTGAGGAGTGTCCCGTAAAGGCGATTGAGAGGGTGCGGGAGGTGCATGCATGGTAACCATGAATATTGTAGGGGCAGGTTTCAAACCTGCCCCTACTAAAAATAAAAAGGTAATACTATAAATTAGTTGGACAACTTAAACACAAATCAACGAAGGGAGGTAAGGGGATAGTTCCCCAGGAGAAGGGTATATCCAAACCGGGTTTGGATATGAACGAGTTAGACGAAAATCCATTAAGGAGGATAGCATGAATATATTTGTAGGCAATTTGTCGCAGGACACAACCGAAGAGGATTTGAAAAAGGCTTTTGAGGCCTTCGGGCAGGTGAAATCCGTTACCATCATAAAAGACATGTTCAGCCGCGAATCAAAGGGATTCGGATTCGTGGAGATTCAAGCCAAGGCAGAGGCGCAGGCTGCAATCAACGGGCTAAACGGCACGTTGTTAAAGGGAAAAGCGCTCAATGTCAATGAAGCCCGCCCTCGCCCGGAAGGACGTCGAGGCGGGAGGCGGTTCTAGTTAACTGTTGAGGAATTTCAAACAATTAGTTCCTCCCCCTTGACTTAGCCGTGAGCTCAGTCGAACGATGGGGGAGGGTAGGTGGGGGTGATGGAAAAGTTGAGCACCCTCTCCTAACCCCTCCCATCCGTTGCTGTATTGCTGTAAATGAAGATGGGTTACCCTGCACGGATTACGACAACTGTAAGGGATGCTTGGTCGTGTTGGGGAATGTCCCGTAAAAGCGATTACAATGGTTCGGGAGGCCATGCGTGGCGAATGCAAGATATTCATACAATGTATTGACAGATAATCATACATATGGTATTGTATAGGAGAAAGATTTAAGGAGGTGCGGTATGTATGATTTCTCTATTGCATTTGGAAAAAGAGTAAAGAAATTACGAGAACAAACAGGGATAAGCCAGCAGAGAGTGGCGGAATTGTTGAATGTTTCACGCCCTGCGATTTCTCAAATAGAGGGTGGCGAGAGAAAGATTTCTGCTGAGGAATTGAAAAAACTATCGGAAATACTCCGTATTCCCCTGGATAGTTTGTTAAACTTAGAAAAAGAACCAGAGATTATCCTGGAAGAGGCGGAAAAGAGAGAAGTAGTAAGGCCTCAAATGAGAATAAGCGTTCCCCAGAAAAATTTGGGCAAATTCAAGGAAGTTTTGCTTTACATCCTGAACAAAGTTGGCTCAAAATCCAATATCGGGGAAACGGTGATATACAAACTGCTTTACTTCATTGATTTTGATTTTTATGAAAAATATGAGGAACAATTAATTGGTGCGACCTATATGAAAAACAAGTATGGGCCGACACCTGTAGAATTCAAGAAGATCGTTGATAAAATGAGTAAAGATAAGGAAATTGAAAAAGTGAAGAGCAATTTCTTTGCCTACCCACAAACCAAGTACCTGCCTTTAAGAAAACCAGACCTTTCAAATTTAAAAGCCAATGAGATCGAAGTAATTGATGACGTCTTGAACAAGCTCTCAGATATGAATGCAACTCAAATCAGTGAATATTCGCACAATGACGTCCCCTGGTTAACGACGGAAGATGGGGCAGTTATTGAATATGAATCCGTATTTTACAGGACGCCTCCCTATTCGTTGAGGGGATATGGTGAAGATATTTAATGAGGTTTGCCGTCTTCCTGAATTTGAAAATGACTTAAAGAAGCTTATCAGGAGATTTAAAACGCTTGAAGATGACCTGAATACCTTCATTGAAAAACAACTTAATCTTTACCATAAATTGGAAATAGATAACAAGGGTATTTTCCAAATCACAGGTTTGCCTATAGAAAGCCCTAAAATTTACAAGGCAAAGAAATTTGCCTGCCGTTCCCTCAAAGGGAAAGGTGCTCAGTCAGGCATTCGGGTAATTTATGCCTATTTTGCAGAGGCAGATAAGATTGAGCTTATAGAGATTTATTACAAAGGCGATAAAGAGAATGAGGATAGGGAAAGGATATTGAGATGTTACAAGAGGTAAAAAAATAACAACATGAATGGGCAATGGATAGGAGATAGTTCTGGTACTATAAGTGGCTTTGCAATGCTTAATTTAGACTTAGGAAATGAATCTTATGAGGGAAGACTAACATTAGTAAATGACAAATTGCTGGAGAAGGTCTCTGTTGTTGCACAAGCTAAAATCAATAAAAACAAATTAGATATTAGTACAGGAAAATTTGTTGGAGAAATATTTGATTTTTTACCAATTAACATAGAGAAACGCCGTGTAGGTAAGTGGAAAGAGTTCACTAAAATATCAGATGATCAAATACCAAAAACTGGTGAAGTTAGTGGTTGTCTTGGTGGTGAGGGAATTAGCGGGAGATGGACTATAAATAAATGTTACGAAGGAGAATTTAAATTAAAATATTACAGTTCAAAGAGACCTTCTTGTTATCCTTCCACCAAAATTTCCTCTTGGGAGGAGTTTAAAAATAATGTATTAAAAGATAGCCAATACCAAAAACATATCTTTAGAGGACAGACGAAACAATGGAGACTACGCACATTATTTCATAGAACTGGCAGAGCCGACCTTAATCGGTACACAAAAGAAGATATACCAATACTCTATCGCTATTTAAGCGCATTTCCAAATTGCAGGTTTGATTTAAGTAAAAAGGGTGAGCTTGGGGCATTGCTAGCTCTTGCCCAACATCATGGTTATCCTACCCCGTTATTAGATTGGACCCATTCTCCTTACGTAGCTGCATATTTTGCCTATGCCGATCTTAAAAAAGAAGAGTGTAATAATGATGAATTTGTTCGAATATTAATTTTTGATGTAGACAGTTGGGTGAAAAAAAAGAAATATTCATCGAGCTTAACTGCTCCGTTACCAACCTTTACTTATTTAGAACCGCTTTCAATAGGAAACAACAGAATGTTGCCGCAACAGTCTGTGACAATGTTTTCAAATATTGATGATATAGAAAGCTATATCATGTTTTGTGAGGGGAATGACAAGTTGAAATATTTAAGAATTTATGATTTGCCAGTTCGAGAAAGAACAACTGTTATGCGAGATCTGGATTACATGGGTATTACAGCCAGTTCTCTCTTTCCAGGATTAGATGGAACTTGTAGGGCGCTAAAAGAAAAGTATTTTTAGCTATTGAGGAATGGGGATAATGTACGATCCTGAAAAACATAACCGCCATTTAATAAGATTAAAAGAATACGATTATTCACGGCCAGGGGCGTATTTTGTAACGATATGTGTAAAGAATAAGGAAAATTCGTTGGGGAAAATTATTGATGGGGAAGTGGTTTTGTCTGAAATCGGTAAAATTGCAGAGAAATGCTGGAATGAAATTCCAATTCATTACCCTTGCGTTCAATTAGACAAATATGTCATCATGCCAAATCATATCCACGGGATCATTAAAATAATCGATGGTGATGATAACATTGCAGGGGGTGAAAATATAGGGGCTGAAGATTTTCAGCCCCTACACCAATCAAAAATCAATCAATATCAAGAGATCATTCCTAAATCACTGGGTTCAATTATGCGTGGATTTAAAATTGGAATAACGAAATATTGTGATCAGCAAAAATTCAAATATTTTGCATTTCAACGCAATTACCATGAACACATTGTTCGAAACGAAAATGAATTAAACCGCATACGCGAATACATTATGTATAATCCTCTAAGATGGCAATTTGATAGGGAAAATCCTGATCGCATTGTAGTTGCTGGAAAGAACGTAGGGGCTGAAAATCTTCAGCCCCTACATGATGAATATATTCGTTTTGAAGAAATAATGTTTGGCAATAAATAAATACACGATTTACGGGGTTCTGTGTGGTCTTGTAGGGGCAGGTTTCAAACCTGCCCCTACGGTTACCTTACAGTTGGACAATTTTTTGCTGGACAAGATGAGACACAGATGTCATACTATGAAGTATGATGCCACACGTGAGCAAAAAGGAAGGAGAATGGAACGGGGGAGAAACAAGAGAGGAGAGATACCA
>VGXX01000085.1 GCA_016873155.1 Planctomycetota bacterium
AAAGCTCCCTGTACCTCTATTTCAAGCAGATAGAGGATTTCGTTCCTGAGGGCTTCCTGCAATGCCGCAATGGGGGTCCCATAGTAGTAGCCACAATACGTTGCATATTCCGCCAGTTCGTTGCGCCGGATCATTTCCTCAAATTCAGCGGTTGATACAAAATAGTAGGACTCGCCGTTCTTTTCGTTATGCCGGGGCGGACGTGTGGTTACTGATACCGATTTCTTCACATGCCGGTTTTGCACGAGTAGTTTGCATACCGTTGTTTTCCCGGACCCCGACGGCCCTGAAATGATTACGATCTTTCCCATCCTGCCCGTTACCCTAAAGATTCAGACAAACGTGAACCTTTATTCGATGTTGAATATCTGTTCCCTGATTTTCTCAATCTCTGTTTTGACGTCCACCAAATCCTTCAGCATCACACTGTCATTTGCCTTCGAGCACATCGTATTGGTTTCACGGAACATTTCCTGGATAATGAAATCCAGCTTCCGCCCCACGGAGTCATCTGAATGTATGGTTTCCTGTAGTTGAGATAAATGGCTTTTAAGACGGCTAATTTCCTCGGTAATATCACATCGTTCTGCAAAGATGGCAATTTCACGGCAGAGACTACTATCCGTCAATTCTATATCTGTTCCGCTCAGTAACGAGGCTACCCTGCTTCGTAAGCGTTTACTATATTCCTGAACTATAACGGGCGACATAGTTTCAATTTTGTTGAGTGTTGAAAGGATAGATTCTTTTCTCTGTTCGATATCTTTTGCAAGATGCCTTCCTTCAACAGCCCGCATTTCCAGCATCTTTTCCAGGGCTTCTTTAATAAGGGAAATACATAAGGATAAGAGGGAATCCTTATTCTGCTGGCCATTTTTCCCTTTTTGCAGCACACCCGGAAGCAGTATCAGGGAATTGATTGATACTCTCTCTCTGGAACCGATCTCTTTTTTTATATCGCTTAACAAATGATAATATTCTTTTAGCCTATCACTGTTCAAGACATACTCAGGCTCTTGCCGGAGAGATTGATAATTTACATTTAAGAGGACAGTACCCCTGGCGATTTTTTCCCTGATTGGACGCTCAATCTCAGTTTCAAAGGATTGCAATACTTCCGGCAGCCGTGAGTCTATCTTTAAAAATCGGTTGTTAACCGAACGGAGTTCCACACGTATCGTAAGTTCATCGTTTTTATATTCAGCAACACCAAATCCTGTCATGCTTTTCAACATCAAGGCCACCTCAATATTGTTGTGCGTTATTCATAATCCGGATTATTTGCCTGTTTCTCTCTGATCACCGGTTGCAGGCATTTCCTCGGCGCTTGATGTCTGTTTCTCTTTTTCAACAGGATTCATACCCATCGACTGGCCTTGCGATGTCTCTTCTTTCATTGCCGCATGATGATATGAGCCTTCCGGTCCTGCCTTGCTTGATTCTTCTTCGGCGACTTTCTGCATACCCACCTGAGAGGCGTCATCTGAAACACCCTCTGCATGAGGCACACTGCCATGTTCATGTTCGCATGCCTGTCCGTTGTGTTCGTGGGTATGTTGTGCATCGGGAATTCCCTGCATAACCATAGTTTCCAGGTGCCTTGTCGGGATGGACAGTTTGAACAAAAATATGGTAGCAACAATGAATGCAGCTCCTATAAGATACGTAATTTTAGACAAGAACGTACTTGATCTCGTGCCAAAGGCAGACTGATCCCCCAACCCCCCGATAGCTGCCAATCCACCGCCTTTGCCCGATTGTAATAGAATAGACCCAATCAAAAACACACACAAAATGGGTAATGCAATTTTTAATCCAATGACGATATTCAAAAAATAGAATGCATTTAATATCCCAAAGATAACAATGATTGCAATTCCCCACTTAAATGCCTTTTCAGCCTTTACCATGTAACTCTCCCAATATTAAAAATCCACTTGCTAAAACATTACTGAATTGATGCAGCATCAATTATTTTCAAAAAAGACTCTAACTTAATACTTGCGCCCCCCACGAGAAGCCCATCGATCTCTGGCTGCGCTATCAACTCTTTGGTATTTTCCGGTTTAACGCTTCCCCCATATTGAATGTACACATTACCGGCAACGTCTTTCCCATACGCATCTGTCAAAAAGCCTCTGATAAACGAATGAACTTCGTTGGCCTGCTCAGGAGAAGCCGTTTCCCCAGTGCCAATAGCCCAAACAGGCTCATAGGCAATCACAAGTTCTTCTACATGATTCCCGGCGACTCCCTGCAAACCGTTTTTTAATTGATTTTTTACTACGTATTCTGTCTTTCCTTCCTCCCTTTCATTTAATGTTTCTCCGATACAAAAAATTGGTTTTAGATCAATAGATAGCGCAGTCTTCATTTTTGCATTAATAAACGAGTCGCTTTCACCAAAAAGATGTCGTCGTTCCGAGTGTCCGATCAGTACATGCGTACAGCCGGCATCCTTTACCATCAGCGCAGAAATCTCGCCTGTATAAGCGCCATTTTTTTCACTATGAATATTTTGCGCTCCTACGCAAATGCTGCTGCCTTCCAGCGCCCCGGAAATATCTTTCAGGAACGTGAAAGGCGGACAAATCCCGGAAATAATTTCATTTTTATTCTGTAAACTTTTCCTCAGCGATGTGGCAAATTCTACCCCTTCCGCAAGTGTGAGGTTCATCTTCCAATTCCCCACAATAAAAGGCTTTTTCTCCATTATTTTCGAATTATGTCCTCTTAATCACACTTTGGAAACGATCCAAGAATCTTCATATCAAAACATCTTTTAGATACCTCTTTGAGGGCTTTCTGAATGGTTTCATTCAATGTATGACCCTCAAAATCCAGATAAAAACAATATTCCCACGCCTTTTTCCTGGTGGGCAAAGACTCGATATTTGTAAGATTGATATTATATGTTTTAAATGGCTCCAGTATCTCCAATAAAGCGCCTGACCGGTTTTTTGTATAACACATGATTGCAGTCCTGTCTTTTCCGCTCGGCGCACCGTAATCTTTGCTGAGGACAAAAAACCTTGTTATATTGTTTGGATTGTCTTCGATGTTTTTAAAAAGAATGTTTAACCCATACAATTGCGCTATTTCCGCATTTGCTATTACTGCATAATATTGCCCTTCGTTTCCGGATTTTGAAGCATCCCTGACAATACGAGCAGCCTCGGCGCTGCTGCTGACCTCTATTAATTCAGCTAGAGGAAGATTGCTTGCCAGCCAATTTTTGCATTGAGACAAAATCTGTGGTTTTGAATATACTTTTTCGATCTCCTCTTTTGTGCAATTTGCCATTAAGTTGTGGTGAATTGGCGAAATAATCTCGGCACATACTTTTATATCGAATTCAACGAACATGTTGAGTGTTTCTCTTATACCGCCTTCTGTTGAATTTTCAACAGGCACAATCCCGTAATCACTCCTCCCCCCTGCCACATCTCTGAAGACATCGTCAATGCCCCGCGCCGGAACGTATTCAACAGACGACCCAAACTTTTGTTTAGCGGCAAAGTAACTAAAAGTCCCTTCCGGGCCCAAGTATGATACTTTGATGGCCTTTTCCAATACCAGGGAACCTGCCATCAGTTCCCGGTATATCGCAACGAGACATTCGTCCGTTAGTGGGCCTTTATTTTGTGACTTAATTCGTGAATATACCTCTTGTTCTCTGTTGGGGACATAGATTTGCGCCTGGTTTTGTTTCTTTATCTCACCAATTTTCAATACGATTTTGGCTCTTTCATTGAGTAAATCCACTATTTTAGAATCCAGCGCATCAATTTCCTTTCTCAAATAGTCTATGTCCATGGCGAGTTTTAGTTAATTCCAATTTTTTTAATTTTATGTTTAGTTATTGTCAACAAAGCAGTTAGATTTATATATTTATTAGGGTAAATTTATCAGAATTTGATATAAGAGTCAATAAAATTAAGTTATTTCAGTTTTTTTAATTGACTGTCCACAAAAGGCTGTTAAAATAAATTTCAAATATAAATTTGTATTGTTCTAATATTTTGTAAAAAGGTATGTTATGACGTAACCCGTCTTGCATACCCAACGTTCTTTGAATTTACACCGTATTTTTATTTTACCTACCTAATTCTCGCAATGTTATTCATTATTTAAAAAATTTTAATTAGGTACTTATACATAATCTTCATAATATTAAGTCTTTATTAGAAAGGAAGATATACATGGTAGGTGGACGAATCAGAGGATCCCAGCAAAGGATAGGGGTATTCGTTGATGTCCAAAATATGTTTTATTCGGCAAAGGCGTTACACCAATCAAAGATTGACTATAGTAAACTCTTACTGGAAATTGTAGGCGACAGAAATCTCATTCGTGCTATAGCATATGTTGTGCAAAAACCTGATGTAGACCAGTCCAGCTTTACAGATGCATTGAGCCGTTTAGGGTATGAAATAAAATCAAAGGAGCTTCGACTAAGACCGGACGGTACGGCAAAGGGCGATTGGGATATGGGCATTGCAATTGATTCTATAGCGATTGCGCCAAAGCTGGATACCGTGGTCCTGGTGAGTGGGGATGGGGATTTCGTACCTCTTGTAGAAATGTTGAAAGCACATGGTTGCAGGGTAGAGGTTGTTTCATTCAGACGCAGCACTGCCATTGAGCTTATCAGCGCTGCGACAAAATACACTGCCATAGAAGAATCGATGCTTTTCAAGGAAAAAAAGTTTCAAAAAAATGATACTCCAAACGAATAATCATTTAAACCCGGAAAAACTTAGTGAGTGTCAATTAGCGTTAGGATATTCATTTCATGATCCAAGCATTCTTGAAAAAGCGCTAACCCACACCTCCTGCAGATTGGAAAATAATTTTTCTAACGAACGACTGGAATTTTTGGGAGATGCGGTGTTAGGGATGATTATTTCAGACTATCTTTACAAAACCTTACCTCAGTGCAGTGAGGGGGAATTAACAAAGATAAAGTCCGTCGTGGTGAGTCAGACAACACTTGCAGGTGTCAGTAGAGAGGCTCGTCTGAAAGATTTTCTTTTGGTAGGCAAGGGTTTAAACGACCGGAATTATCTGCCAAAATCCTTGCTTGCCAATGTATTTGAAGCAGTTATAGCCGCAATATATCTGGACGGCGGTATTGAAGCGGCTTACCATTTTACCATAAAACATTTAAAAAAAGAAATTGACCTCGTTTGCAAAAATCAGCACGATAAGAATTATAAATCCATTCTTCAGCATTACAGTCAAAAGGAATATGGCATTACACCCAATTATCGGGTTTTACAGCAAGTCGGTCCTGATCATGGGAAATCGTTTGAAGTGATTGTTTCAATAAAATGTAATGAATATGGGAAAGGATGGGGCAAGAGCAAGAAGGAAGCAGAACAATCAGCTGCAAAAGAAACCCTGAAAATCGTGGTTCCGGATTTAATTAAGGAAATTGATAGTTAGTCTTACACTTAAACTAAAAAATGGGAAGGAGCTTCGCTATGGCAAAGAAAATAAACAAGAAGAAAATCGTGGGTGTTTGTCCTGTAGGTATTCAAAAAACCAGGTGTCCGAGTATTAGAATGACAAGACAGTTGCGTATCAGGTTATTGGCATTGCAGAGAGAGAATAACGTCAATACGGAGCAGGTAGTACAACTTCAATCGGCATTAAAAGGAAGGAAAATAAAAGGGATTGCCGTAGACTGCGAAACCTGTAGTTATAATACAACTGCAAGTGCAGCGGCTCCCGTTTCACAATAACCATTGTTCAGGCAAGAAGCCGCAGACATTTGGGAAATCCAGGGGTATTTAATCTGCGTTGATGAGGACTTCTTGTTCTAAGTAAGGATAGTTCAGGAGTTGGCTCATTTCTGATGTGATAGCGTCAATTTCTTCATCTTTTAAATCCGGGTTAAATACGTTGAATTCTTTATTTTCTTTTGGAAAATGCAGGGTAATAATCTCCTCCCCATTTTCTTTTTTAAAAGATTTCAATTTAAATATTTTTTTCCGTATCAGATAGAGCGCTAGCACATATCGCAGATTCCTTTGATTTGGTTCATTTTTTCCCTCTAATCTGATAAACATATCCAGAAAGACTTCATTATCTACAAATTTTTGAACGGGTTTATCCCTTTTTGGCAGTCTCGTTTTCCAAAATGAAAAAAGCCCATCTCCCTTGTCCTTGCTCCAGCATGAAGCGCAATAATCTTTTCGTATGAAGGCATTATTCTCATCAAAAAGCGCGGAACAATATTCTTCCTCTTCGCAAAACTCCTTATTACAAAGGATGCATCCCTTAGAACCCTTGTTTATTTTCCATTCCATAGTTATGCATTATTCCTTATCCCTTTATTATTTTCCGGACTTTATCTTGTATTTCTTTTAAAAACATTTTTGCCTTCTCTTCAGCGTGGCTCAATTCATTTTGTGTCTTTTCAACAAGGCCCTGGTTCTTAATCGTGGCAAGGTTAATATCCACATTTAATTTTGCGCATTGAAATGCCGCCTCAGCTAAAAAGCCCGCTACTCCGACATCGGAGATGAGATTAGGGTTTGCAATATCCACTAATTCTCGTGTCTGCTCCAATACATAAAGACAACACATTGTCGTCTTTAATGGCACTTCCATAGCGGTAATGGTTGCTTTTTGAATTTCATCCGACCGTTTGTTCTTTTCCGCATCGGTCGATTTTGGCAATCCGTATGCATTCGTGATCCCGCTATAAACTTTAATATCCTCCTCCATCAAGGATAATAAAGTTTCCCTGCTCTTCTCGCACTCTCCGAGTATTCGCTTCAACTGCGAATCAAAGTGGTTGAATTTTTCTTTACCGACCGTAAGGCTTGCAGACATTGAAGACATCGTTGTCGCTAAAGCGCCGACCAGCGCTGCTACACTTCCACCGCCCGGCGTGGGCGTTCCAGATGCTGCATCTTTCAGGTATTTATCGAGGGGTTCGTTTCTGTATATACGTTTTTACCTTTGAATAATAATTTCGGTATCCAGTGTTACGAAATCATACAGTTCTTCCACGTCGCTATTTAACATTCTAACACATCCATTTGATGAAGCAGTACCAATCGAGTCGGGCAATGTTGTACCGTGAATCCCATAACCATACAGGTCTGGTTTGTCTTTAAAACCAATCCATCGGGTGCCAAGGATATTTTCCGGATGTCCGTAAGGGAATATACCGCCATTGGGTGAATACCACGTAGGATCTTTCATCTTATTTTTTACTTCAAACGTACCAACCGGAGTTTTGTCATTTTTCCCCGTGCCAATTCGATACTGTTTCACATAATGGTCATTGAGCAGCAAAGTGAGAGTAAAATCGCTCTTACTAATCAATAGCTTCGTCTTTCCCGTAAGTATCTTTAATTTGTCTCCTATATTCAGTCTCGTGGGGGATTTGTTGTTAATCCTTATAATCAGTTCATAATTTGTGTTAAATTGCTTGGCAATTCGCGCCATGATATCGCCGGCTTGAACGGTATACATTGTGGCATCTGGAAAGGGCGAGGATGAAAAGATTAATTCTTCGTTTAATTTATCCAATAATTCCTTTATCTCTTTTTGTTTTTCCGGTATTTTTTTATTAATAAATAGATCTGAGAGGATATTTCTTGCCTCATATTTTTTCCCTTCTTTTAAATACTTGTCGACAATGTCCAGGCTGGGCGCCTCTTGCTTTTTTTCTGCAGTTTTTTCGATAGGCTTGAATTCTTCTGCATCTTTATCTTTTTTAGACCCTGCTTTAAGTTCATCGGAACGAATAATAATGTCTTTTTTATAAATAATTATGTCTTTGTCTTTTCCACTGGCAATACCGCTATTGAATAAAGGGGAAAAAAAGTATGCGAGAAATGCAAACAATAAAGAGTTTAGAATAATTTTCATGAATGGAAATTAATATCACACGCAGGAGGAATTGTCAAGCTAAAAGAAGAACGGGTTATCTCAGTATGTTGATGATTATAGATACGCGGTCGTTATTTCCGTCGCTTTTAATATTTTTCGTCAAAGGTTTGTTGTTTCCGTATCCTACGGCAACCAATCTCTTCCTCGAAATGTTACCTTTTTCATGAAGATAATCAGCCACGGCCTTTGCACGATCCAAAGAAAGTTTCCAGCAGTTGTTATATTCTTTTGAAGGGATAAAACTTTTCTTCGTATGACCCTCTATCATAAGAGAACAGGGTCTCTCACCAATTAAATCAATTAAATTGTCCAGGGAGTACTCTCCTTCTATGGAGAAAGAACTGTCGTTGTCCTTAAAATATACAACAGCGGCTGCTGGCACCTGAGCCTCTTCCCGACTGATTTCGTCCACACCTTTACTGCTGCTCTCCAGGGGCTTATTTTTTGTGTCAGGGTAAATATATTTCATCTTGCGGAGAGTATCTCTTTCCTCGTCATCAAGCCTATCCGGGAGTATGCCTCCCAAACCAAAGGATGTTTCCCTTCGTTTCATTGATTCCCTAAATTCTTCTATAAACTCCTTCTTCTTTTCCTCGGTAAAGGTATTCAGGACTATAAAAAAAGCCAGCAATAAAGTCGCAAGCGATGCATATGACAGCATGAACATATCGGGGGGTTTTATATCAAAAAACTTCTTTTTCTTTTGATTCCCTGCGGACATCTTCCTAAAAACCTCCGATTGACTGCATTAGGGGGATCATTTTTTCAGTATGACGATCCCGATGGTATTATCTTCCTTTGCGCTAACGACAGAATATCCGGATATAGAGATTCTTTGCGGTTCAATATTTCCTCTGGTTGCTATAAAAT
Source organism: Planctomycetota bacterium (assembly GCA_016873155.1). GTDB lineage: Bacteria > Planctomycetota > Brocadiia > Brocadiales > Brocadiaceae > Wunengus. The sequence goes on from VGXX01000085.1 coordinate 8,782, forward strand.
CACATATACTGGCAGCCCTGTTAATAGATAAATCTGTTCCTGCGGTATCAGACTTTACCTCCATTCCGGCAGCGGCGTCAATTATGATGTTGCCTCTAACAATTCTTAATGATGCCCCTAATTCCTCTAAAATCAGGTGCGCCTCCCTTTTTAATGTGGATTCACCCCTTTCAAAACATAAACCCATCGGAATTTCTAACATACATCCTATCTTTACGTCTTCAATAGTCATGTAATTGGCTAGTTTGCTTTCTTTGATAAATCTTGATAAGTAATCGTATGTTTCTTCCGGTTCAATGAATTCTTCAACCAGATCTTCCGTTTCAAAACTTTCCATTGCGTCTAAATCTTTTTCAAAGAGGTTTTCTACCGGACTTGTTCCATCTTCCAATAACAATTCAGCGCCATCACCCGAAAAAGTTTTCTGAACTTCCGACATGGTCTTCTTATATTTATCCACATTGATGGTGGAAAGACTAATCAACATAACAAAAAAAGTGACAAGCAACGTTACCATATCACCGTAGGTAAGCAACCATGCAGGAGGCTCATAACCCTTTTCTTCGTCACTCATGTATGATTATTTTCCTTCTTTTGCAGACTTCGCGGACATTTTTTCGGCTGCCTTTGCCTGCAAGAACGCTTTTAGTCTTTCCTCGAGCACCATCGGGGAGTCGCCCCTCTGAATGGAAATAACACCTTCCAAAATAATTTCCTTCAAAAAAACTTCCTTTTTGCTTAAGGTGTCCAGCCTGCCGGCAATCGGCAGCAACATCAGATTCGACATGATAACACCATAAAATGTAGTAATAAGCGCTACGGCCATGCCAGCCCCAATCTTTGAGGGATCATCAAGCTTTTTCAACATATCAACAAGCCCGATCAGAGTTCCTATCATACCAAAGGCGGGAGCCATTAAACCTGCAAACTCAAGAATCCCCTTGCCTGCCGAATGTCTTTGCCGTATGTTATCAATTTCGGTTCCCAGTATGCTTCTCATGGTATCTGAGTCAGAGCCGTCTACCAATAATCTTACTGCCTTTATCAAAAAGGCGTCTTTGATTTTTTCGATTTCCTTTTCCAGACCCAGAAGACCTTCACGACGGCTAATCTTACAATAATCAACCAGCCGCTTGATTTCTTCCTCGGCAATTCCAAGCTTTACAAAGATACTTTTTTTCACAACCGCAATTGCGCCTATTACGCTGGGTATTTGGTATCTTACAAGTGTTGCGGCCATTGTGCCCCCAACGACAATCATTATTGATGGAATATCGATATATCCCATCACAGCGGACACCCCTCCGCTCATTACAATGCCTACCATGATCAATGCAGCGCCAAGTATTAGACCAATCAGTGCACCAGGATCCATAAACTTAAGTCTCCTCTTACAAATGAAATATTAAAGTGTAATTTTATCCAGTGCTTTGATTCGCAAATAATATGCCTCGTTGACCCTGGTTATTATTAGAGAAGTCTATGTCTGTAATTAAGGAAAGTAAGTGTATATATGACTGGACGATAAGGATGGAATTGTTTAAAACTTCAACAACCTGTAGTTATGAATTATTATGAATATAATGTCTTTTAGTGATTAAATGCCATTTTTCATGTATATTTTTTGCACTTTTGTAGAAATATTAAACATATTCAAGATATTTTAAATTTCTTTTCAATTATTTGTCAGATATTCCGATAAAGTACTTAAGGGTTTTTCTTTTGTTAAACTTTCTCATTATTCATAATAGACCGCATGAAAGTAAATTCTGTATGCCAATTTCTGTAAAAATATGCACGTTTCTTATCTTTGCAGGCATAAATCTGAGGTTTCTCACAGAAAATATTCTCAATGCCCTTGTTTTTTTTAATATACTGCAGTCGGGAGATCCCGGCTTAAGATTCGACATACATGCACCAAGCCTGCCGGATATTTACGGTGACGTTATAACGGTTCTTGTGTTTTCAGCAGCTTATTTTCTTACTCCCCCCGGGTTTGTAAAAAGGACGGTAACGCGTCTGCCAGACTCGCTGAATGACAATTTAGGTGAACTGCATCTGGCGGTTGTTAAACAACTGACGAATCATCTCAAAAAAAAGGGCGTTGCGCCTTTTATCTCCCACATTCATAAGGAATCAATACGACTTATCAAAAGGTATACTTGCCGGACAAAAGACATATTTATGATTGTGAGCGCAGGGTTTGGTTTGTATCTTTTTTCAAAATATATACTATCGGTAGGATTGGAAGTATTGACTATTGAGAATGAAAAGATACGCTTTATCTTAAATTCTTTAAACGACGTAATAAAGCTGTGTTCCAGTCTTGTTTTTGTTTATATTTATTGCACTTATCTCTCTACAAACAGAGGCGTTAATTTTACATTTTACGGATTCTTCTTCATAAGGAATTTCTTTTCAACGAATGCCATTGGTTTATTTACTGAATATGACCTGCATGTTATAGCCCCTTTCCTGGATCTTCTTACGCCTATTATCATCATTTACACCACGTTTTATTTTTTTTCCAACTACAGAAAGACACTTTTGTTCAAAATAGTGGGAATTAAAAATAGTTAGGCTCTCAATGAAATCACCACGAATAATGTGTTCTATCCAAGACGCACGTAAATATCCCGCGCTATGGCAGTGTCAAGCGCTATCTGTGTTTCACCCATTTGTATGACGTAGGTTGGCTGCCTTTGATGAAGACGGATTTGAACACCCGGTAACAGACCCATTGAAGACAGTCTGTCCAGCCGTTCGTGATATCTCGTTACTATGTAAGATATTTTTGCCCTGTCTCCCGACCTTAGTTCTGTTAATGGCATTACAACAGGTCTTATCTCCTTATTCGCCTTTTCACAACACTCTCCGGGCGGTATAGCCTTTCCGTGAGGGCAACTTACCGGATGTCCTAATAAGGTGCATATACTGGTCGTAACTTCCTCATCCAGGAAATGCTCAAACTTGCATGCGCTGGAATCCATGGTGTCCTCTTTTACCTCTAAAACATCATTCAACAACCTTTCGGCAAGACGGTGTCTCCTGATAATCAATCGCGCATCTGCCATACCTTTGTTGGTAAATTCCACTTTTGTGTCTGTTATCTTAACATAGTCATCTTGTGTCAACGTTTTCAACATACCTTCTTTTGCCGGCGGTTTCATCCGTTTTATCAATATATCCTTTTCGACCGTATCGCTTTCTTCTTTCATTGTCCATATCAATTCCAGAATTTCTTCTAAACCCGGTTCGGTCATATTATGTTCTCCCCCCTTCTATTGGCAGGACAGACGTCCCCGTCTGTCATTGTAATGTCAGGCGAGGACGCCTAACCTGCCTTGACTATCCTAAAAAGATACCGCGGCTTTCTGAGCCATGAAACAATTAACACTATTAATGTCAGTGACCCCCCTACCAGCAAATCCATTCCACCTCTGTAGGAACCGAATGATATAATGGTTGATGCGGCCTCTGTTAATATGATGCCTGAAACAAAGGCGGCTACGACAAGCATAATTCTGTTTTTAGAAAGCCAGTTTATGTTATCACGAAGGACAACCTCTTGTCCGGTCTGAATCCCCTTGACAGCGGCTACTTTTGTAATATCCCGCACACCCATTTTCTTCAGACAAGTGGAACAACTTCCACATACTGTGTTTTCCCTAATAATACATACCTCTGCAACATTACCTGTAATAGACACTACCTTTCCGCGTACTTGCATCCGTTAAAACTGTTGTAAAATAATTTTTAAAATACCACCAATAAGTATCGAATATGGCAATATGAATGCGAACATTAAAAATGCGTTTTTTGCCCCCTGCTCTTTGATCATCACCAGAAAATTTGCAAGACATGGGATGAATAGCGTAATCACAACCAATGAAACCAACAATTGCTCTGGATTTATACCCTTATCGCCGCCTTTTTCCTCAAGCACCTTAAAGATATTCACAGCGCCGTAATCCCTGCGTAAGAATCCTAATATAAAACCATGTGTCGTTTCTACAGGCAATCCCAGAAAATTTTTTGTTACTGGCGCGCCAATTCTTTCTACAAGTGACAATACTCCGAGTTTTGTGGCTACAAATAATGCCAGGGTGCCGAGCATAAATAAGGGTACAGCCTCTTTTAAGAACCAATGAACTCGATAGAATGTCTTGATAAAAATGTTTGATAATTTTGGCATGCGAAATGGAGGAATCTCCATCAAAAAATCAGAAGGAGTTCCCGGCAGCACCTTTGACGACAAATAACCGACAAGGAGAAGCTGTGTGCCTATGACAAAAACATAAATAGCGAAATATATTCCGGAAATCTTGCCCAGTACGCCAGAAATAACGCCCAATTGAGCCGAGCATGGTATCGCTAATGCAAGCAATAAAGTGGCAATAATCCGTTCTTTTTTTGTATTGAGGATGCGGGTTGTTAACGTTGCCATGGTATCACAACCCAGACCTAATACCATCGGAAGCACGGCTTTCCCATTCAGTCCTATACGTTTAAACACC
>VGXX01000086.1 GCA_016873155.1 Planctomycetota bacterium
ATTCTGAGCCACAATATTGAGATTGAACTGTTTTTGAAAGATCACAAGTTAAAGGCGGTTGACCATCTGCTTTTACCTTACGAGAATTCTGAAAAGGTTTCTTTCTTTATAAATAAGTCATTTCAAATCCTGTCAGTTGACACTTCAAATAAGAAGTTAGATTTTAAGACTGCATCGAATGGAGATGGACAGCGTTTGGAAATCGCGATACCGCCGGATTTGAGACAATCCAATAGCCTGACTCTGGATATTGCTTATGAAGGAACCCTTTTTGAAGAGCCGGGTTCGCCGGAAAAGGAGGATTTGGGCGAAACTACCGGCACTATCGGCGAAGAAGGGGTTTACCTGAGTCCTGCATGCGCCTGGTATCCGGATATACCTGGCTCTCTGGCAATTTTCAAGATAGCTGTTACTACGCCTGCTGGATATGAGGCCGTGACGCAGGGCACTCTTGTGAGCAAAAAAACTGACACCGACAAGATTTATACAACGTGGGAAGAAAAAAACGTGTCCGAGGATTGCCATCTGGTGGCAGGAAGGTATAAAGTAACGAGTATCAAGCATGACGGAATTGATATTTACGCCTATTTCTTCCCTGAAGAACAGGGTCTGGTAGAAACATACATAAATGCCACAAAGCGCTATCTGGATATGTACCAGAAACTTTTGGGAAACTATCCGTACGGAAAGTTCGCCATTGTCGAAAATTTTTTCCAGACGGGATATGGCATGCCTTCTTTTACCTTATTGGGGAGCACCGTTGTAAAATTACCCTTCATCGTGGATACCTCGCTGGGACACGAAATTCTGCACAATTGGTGGGGCAACTCGGTCTTTGTGGATGAATCCCAGGGAAACTGGTGTGAAGGGCTGACCGCCTACATGGCTGATTATTACTACAAAGAACTCCAAGATTCTGTTTCTGCCGATGATTATCGCAAAAATATTTGCAGAAAATATACGAATTACGTAACCGGACAAAACGACTTTCCCTTAAAAAGGTTTATCGGCAGGAAAGACCAGGCAACCCAGGCAATCGGTTATGGAAAGACGGCGATGGTGTTCCACATGCTGAGGCAAATGGTCGGAGATGACCTTTTTTATCAATCACTTAGAAGGTTTTACAAAGACAAAATCTGGCAGCAGGCTGGTTGGAAAGATATTCAGCACATATTTGAAGATACCTGCAAAACGGACTTGTCCTGGTTCTTCGAACAGTGGGTTAACCGAACAGGAGCGCCGTTTATCGAAATGGGCAAAACAGAAGTTACTCAGTCAAGCAATGGCTGGTTGACGAGGATAGAGATCATCCAGACATCTCCCCAAACATTATCGGGGAAAGGCGAACCGTATCGCCTTTTTGTGCCAATCCAGATGGAACTGGACGGCGGGAATTTTTATACCGTTACGGAAATAAAAGAATCGCCCAGCGCCGTTGTCGTCCAAACAGCATCCCAACCCGTACATATCACCATAGACCCTCAATGCAATGTATTCCGGCGTTTGCATAGAGAGGAAATTCCGCCAACGATAGATTTCATATTGGGTGATAATGAAAAAGTCATCGTGTACCCGACCGGCGGCAAAGGCGCTTTACAGGCGGCCTACAAAAACCTGGCAGAACTTTTAGGAGAAAAAGGCGGGGTCATAAAGGCCGATACCGAGGTTACGGAAACAGAAATGAAACAAAAAAGCCTGTTCATTCTGGGCGGGCTGGTGGAGAACAAGATTGCGAAATTATTTGTTGGTAATTTACCTGAAAATTTCGCAATTGAGGAAGGCTCATTTATGGTTAATAAAGTCCCATACCGTGATACCGGAAACGCCCTTCTCGTAACATCCGGAAACCCGAAGAATGGAGACAAAGGCATTGCTTTATTTTTAGGTCTCGGTTCGGATACGATTAAAAATGTGGGATTCAAGCTGCCACACTATGGTAAGTACAGTTACCTCGTCTTTGCCGACGGAAAGAATGTTGATAAAGGCACCTTTGCCATAACCGATAGTCCTTTACAACGTTATCTAAAAAAATAAGTCTATCTTTTCCTGAGTATGAAACTTATGTTTCGGCAAATGAAATCAAAAATTATAAATGAAAACACTATTTCATTTGTGAAATTGCCTATGTCCCAGTGAGGTTATTTATGCACAAAAAGAAAAGTGTTGTTAATTTTTAAGTATTACTGAAATTTACCACTTAGAAGATATTTTAAGTTTTTTTGTTTTTTGCTCCTAAGTAGGAACGGTTTTTGTCATCTATACGAGGTTGTTATTGTATGAGTTACATGAAATACATTAAAATTCAATTTATGCATTTCAACAAGGAGATTCACTAACTGCCTCGTTCATTCGAAAAGTGGAACAATATCCACTCTTTGAGAAGCGAAGAGTCTGATTTATAGATGAAACAACTACTTTTTCTCTGCGCCTTATTCGGATTTTTAAGTTGGAATGTTATATCTTCAGAAAATACCTTAGCAGATAATTATACCGAAGTAGAAGTTAAAGACGGTGGTACTGTTGTTGGAAACGTGAAATACATGGGTGATTTAACAACATTGTCATTAAACCTTTATGCCGATTTTGAGTTACCAGAAACCTCCAAAAGTGCTACCGAAAAACTTATCGTCAGTACGGTTAACAACGGACTTAAATATGCCGTTGTTTCGATTACGGATATTACAAAGGGTAAGAAAAAGGCGATACCGGCGATCCACCCGATTATAGACCAACAGAGAAATACCTTCATCCCTAATGTTACTGCAATTCCGGCAGGAACCACGATAGACATCTTAAATGGAGACGAAGAGTTGCATACTGTCCACACCAGAACAGTTAAAAACCAGCCATTTAATCTTGGCACAACCTATAAACAGAGAATATCAAAGACATTTGAGTACCCGGAAACTATTAAACTAACCTGTGATCTTCATAAAAAATCGTATGCATGGGTTGTCGTTCTGGATAATCCATACTTTGACATAACTGACAGGAATGGCTATTTTGAAATTTGTGATATTCCACCCGGCACGTATAAATTCCAGGTATGGCATGAAGAGTTAGGTAAACTAGAAAAGGAGGTAAAAATAAACCCAAAAGAACTTTCAAATATAGAATTTGTTTATTCTCAGTATTAAAATATGAACAAGAAATTGTATTGGTTAAAACAATCGGTTAGGTTTATAAAATAGCAATCAGAAAGGAGGATGGGCATAATATGAAACCTAAGGCTTTGTTGAGTAAGGTTGGCTTATGGAGCGCTACGGCAGCGGCAAGCGCAGCACTGGTAATAGGTATTGCGCCTATAACTGCTAAGGCGCTTAATATACCAACAGAGGTTACAGAGGATGGTAAAAATACCTATAAGAAATATTGCAGCGCCTGTCATGGTGAGGAAGGAAAGGGAGACGGACCTGTTGCAAGGTCGATGCTTCCAAAACCACGTGATTTTACAAGGGGCGCTTATAAATTCAGAACAACCCCAAGTGGTTCACTCCCCACAGATGAAGATATTTACCGGACGATTTCCTATGGGGTGCCAAATTCAACGATGATCCCATGGGATATTTTGACGGAGCAACAGCGCGCATCGGTAATTCCCGTCCTCAAGAGTTTCTCTGAGGCATTCGAAGTCAGGAAGCCGGAAGCACCTGTTGATGTTGGGTTGGAAGTCAGGCCGACAGAAAAGACCGTTGCCGAAGGAAAGAAGATTTACGAAGAAAAACTGGAATGCTGGAAATGTCATGGTGTTGAAGGGCGCGGAGACGGCCCCAGTGCAGCAGAACAGGAAGACGATTTTGGGTTCCCCATAAAACCCTTCGATTTTACTACGGGAAAATTTAAGGGCGGGAATTCATCCAGAGACGTCTACCTCAGATTTACTACGGGATTGAACGGCACTCCCATGCCGTCTTTTGCCAAAGAGCTTACAGACGAACAAAGGTGGTGTTTAACCCATTACGTAATATCGCTCATTAAACCAGAAGAAACGAGCAAATAAAATAAATAACATCTAATAGGTGACCATACGGAGGTTAATGAAATGAAAAAATTAGGGTTAGGTTTTTGTTTATCTGCGGTGATGGCGCTCACTTCTATGGCTTGGGCTGCTGAACAACCACCTAAGAAGGAGACGCCGCCAGATTTGTACGAAGGAACGCCCGATTGGTATCGGGCTGTTTATAAAGATAACGTAGGATTGAAAGAGGGTTCGGGTCCTTTCAAGGACTATTTCAAGCCACAGATGCTGGATATGTACTGGCAGCCCAACAGACATTATGAACCCATGAAGAACCTTGATCATTCTCTCTTTATTGAAAAAGAAAGAAGAGACCTGTGCGTAACATGCCATGAGGAAGCAACACCTGGCGTGGTGAGAGACTGGAGAAGCTCAGGACACAAGAATCCCAAGAGCACTCCATATCTATCAGCCAGAACGGCTGAAATTGAGAAGCGCACCAACAGGGTTTTGGACGAAGTCCACTGCTTTGACTGTCATGCTGACACGAAAACGAAGCAGATACGGATGCCAACCGGCGAGGTGTGCGGCGAATGCCACAGACCACAATTCGATGATTTCTTAAGAGAAAGAGAAGTGGGGCGTCCCAACCACATTCAGTCATGGGAAGCCAACACTATTGTCCCCTGGTATGCAGAAGCAGCCAGAAGGGGTTATCTTTACGGACAACACGGTTGCGATCTCTGCCATTCCGGTGCGGAAAAATGCGATGTATGCCATACCCGTCATAAGTTCAGCGCTGCGGAAGGAAGACAACCGGAGGCTTGTATAACCTGTCACATGGGTCCTGACCATCCTGATGCAGAATCTTACGGCGAATCAAAGCATGGTGTCATTTATGAAAAAGAAGGAGAGCATTATGATTTCAACAGGCCATTGTCTGAGGTAAGGCCAGGCAAGGACTACCGCACCCCAACATGCCAGTACTGCCACATGTACGAAAAGCATGGCAGGTTCATCCACAACCCGGTAATGAAGGGTATCTGGCGTATGGGAACCGTGCCGCCAAAGAACCTTGAATACACCTCTTCTCTGAAGGATTATCCTTACGGGATCAAAATTATTGCCGACAAGATTGACATCTATTCAGAAGAAAACGTAGCGAAGAGGTCGTATTGGCTGGAGGTCTGTGCGAAATGTCATAGTGACCGATTTGCCGATACCTATTTGAAGTCGTTGGACGAATTTATGTTCCAGGCACACACCCTGGCAGACAGGGCACAGAAGATCGTCGAGGATTTGATTGCAGATGGATTCTTATATCCCAGCGCTGCCGATAGGGATCCCTATCCATTAAGCGACGGAATCGAAAAGCAGCTCAGTCCTGCATTCCTTGGTGAGCCAATCTACAACGCCTTTAAGACTTTAAAGGGTAAATTCCCGGTGGTAGGTCCGATCCTTGGTGTCTACGGTATGTTCTTGCAGCAGCAAGACAATCCATCGAACATCGAGAACATGTATAACAGATTGTGGTTCTGGTACAAACTGCAAGGTTATAAAGGAACCGCTCATGTCCAGCAGGACGTTTCCTGGTGGTGGGGTCAGGCGCCTATGATGATGGAATTTACCAAGATCCAGTCTGAAGCAGCCAGATTACGCAGGGAAGGACGCCTCGAGAAGGTTTCTGCAAAATAGCAGTTTTAGCTTTGTATAAAAAGTTAAGACTGAAATAGTAAAATAAAAAAAGCCCATGATGGTCAATTATCATGGGCTTTTTTTATTTTTGTAAATTCACTAGCGGGGGCTGTCCAAAAAGTTCGATTTTCAATTGTCATTGCGAGCGATTTAGCCGAAGCCCTGAGTCAGCGAAGGGGAAGCAATCTATTTTGAAACCCTTTAAAATCATGGGATGCTTCAGTCGTTCCTCCTTCGCAATGACATGGTAATAACTTTTTGGACTACTCACCGGCGGGTTCAGGTCTGTAACCTGAACCGTTTATATATGGTCAATGCTACCTTGAAATTCCTTGCGCACCTCATGCAGAATTTTTAATCCGCCATTTTCCAGCATCCTTTGGGCGAGTTCGTCTCCTATCCTCGCCGCTTGATTTGTGGGTCCACTGTGTGTATCTCGTATGGCATGGTCGCCATCCAGCGTACAGATAATCGCTTCAATAGAAACTTCTTTTCCCTGCACCTCTGCATACGTCCCGATAGGCACCTGGCATCCGCCCTGGAGTTTTTTCAGGAGAGCCCTTTCTGCTTCAACGGCAATCCTTGTCTGTTCATCATCCATTGCAGAAACAATTTTTCGTATTCGAGCATCATCCTTGCGGATTTCGATACACAGCGAACCCTGCCCCACGGCAGGCAGCATAATATCAAACGGGATAATCTGGCTGATTTGGCCGGTATAACCCATCCTGAGCAATCCTGCATGGGCTACGACAATGGCATCCAGGTCTTCCGCTTCAAGTTTTTTCAGCCTCGTATCCAGATTGCCGCGGAGATCCAGGATTTTGTAGTCTTCCCTGAAAGCCAGCAATTGAGCCTTTCTGCGAAGACTGCTGGTGCCGATACGCGCATTATCAGGGAGTTTCTCCAGGGAGGCGTTGTTGATACTGATCAGGGCATCGTGAGGATCCTCCCGTTTGGGTGTTGCGCCAATGGTCAATCCTTCGTGTAGTTCCGTCGGAACATCCTTAGCGCTGTGAACGGCAATATCAATCTTTTCTTTGATTAAAGCGACCTCAAGTTCCTTCGTAAATAAACCAACGCCGCCCAAACGCGACAGGGGTGCATTTGTGATTTTGTCGCCCTTTGTAGAAATTTTTTCGATTTGGAATTCAAGACCGGGATGTAATCGCTTCAGTTCTGATATAACCCAGTTTGTCTGGATTAATGCAAGTTTGCTGCCTCTGGATCCAACTACAATAACTCGTTTTTCCTTAACCAATGGTCGTTCTCTCCATTTTTTGAATAAATAAAATCAAGCCACCTTCGGCAGCTTTCTCCTTCTGCACAACCGTTTTTGTTGGGTTGCCAGTATGAAGTTCTTAAAAATAAAAATAATCGCAAACTGTTCGTCACGATTATTTTATTTCACAAAAGGATAATATCATAATATGCTATGTGTGTCAAACTACTTTGTCGGCAGGGATGCAATAGTAAACGTCATAAAAAAATTATACAAATAAGGAATTGTTGTGTAAGATATTTTGGTAAGAACAGATTTTTAAAGGAGAATATGCCATGAAAACAGGTTTCTTTACGAAGGGTATATTTGCTGTTGTTTTCATATTGCTCTTGTTTCCCTTAAAAACCTTTGGAGAAACTTCTCCGTTTAAAGTAAACACCACTCTCTTAAAGGACCGTGTTTCTATCGGTGATCCTATACCTGTTGCAGTCACCTTCTCAATTGCTCCCGATCATCATATTTACAAGGATCAAATCAAGGTAGAAAGCGGAGTGCCCGCCCAATTTACTATAGCATCACTGGCGCTCCCGGCAGGAAAGATTAAGCTCGACCCGTTCCTGGAGAAAGAAGTCGAGCTTTACGAAGGGCAACTTCAAGTGAAATTATTCCTTCAGGCATCAAAAGACATCCCGGCAGGTCACCACAACATAAAACTCAGGGTGCAGTATCAGGGATGTTCTGACAAGATATGCTTTGCCCCAAAGACCGATGAGTTCACGCTGCCTGTGCAGGTAGAATCAGCCGGCTGGGGTATTGGCGCATCACGAAAGGAAGAAAAACCCGTTCAGCCTGTTTCAAAACCTGTAAAAAAAACTGAGACCGGTGGTTTTCAAAAAACCATTGAAAGCAAAGGGATTTTCATATCATTCATACTCATCTTTCTGGCTGGTGTTGGCCTAAGTTTTACGCCCTGCGTATATCCCATGATACCCATCACGATTGCCGTGATTGGCGGGCAGGCTGCGGGAGACCAAACTACAGCAAGAAAACCGCTGACGGCCTTTTTTCTTTCACTTATTTACGTCCTGGGCATAGCCATTGTTTATTCTTCTATGGGTGTAGCTGCCGCTTCAACCGGCGCATTGTTTGGAACAGCCCTGCAAAGCCCGTGGGTTATTGGTTTTGTTGTAGCAGTCTTTGTCGGGCTTGCCCTGAGTATGTTTGGAGTCTACTATCTCCGAATTCCGTCCTTTATCTCAGATCGACTTGGAACCGGAGCCAGAAAGGGGATTATCGGGGTATTTGTCATGGGACTGGTTTCCGGGATAGTTGCCTCGCCATGTATCGGTCCTGCCCTCGCCAGTTTGCTGGTCTACATTGCCAGCACGGGAAACAAATTCCTGGGGTTCTGGATGCTCTTCGTGTTTGCCTGGGGATTAGGAGTGCTTTTGATTGTGCTGGGGACATTCTCTGGCGCTATCAAGGCGCTCCCGAAATCAGGGGCCTGGATGGAAACAGTCGAAAGGTTTTTTGGACTTCTTTTAATTGGCGCAGCGCTTTATTATCTAAGGCTTATAATTTCAGAAAGTACATTTATCATTATACTGGGACTTTTTTTGATCGTTACAGCGGTATTTTCATGGGGCTTTGGCAGATTGACGAAAGAAAGCATGAGTTTCCGGCGTGCTAAAAAGGCATTTGGATTGGTATGTTTTATTTTCGGAATATACTTTCTTGCCGGCTACATGATAATTAAAGGATTCATTTTACCTCCACTTACGGGAGTTACTTCGACGCCGGTAACAACACCGGAAGAAAAGATTCAGTGGATATTGAGCGAGGAGGAAGGACTCAAACAGTCCGAAATAGAAGGCAAGCCGGCGATGATTGATTTTTGGGCATCGTGGTGCGCCGCCTGTATGGAGTTCGAGAAGATTACCTATACCGATCCTACAGTCATCAACGAACTCAAGAAATTCGTGAACATCAAAATCAACTGTACCAATACCAACGATCCGAAGATCAAGCAACTCTGGGAGAAATACGGAATCGTAGGATTGCCGACTATCGTGTTCATCAATAAGGATGGGACTATATCCAGAGATAAAACTATTACAGGCTTTGTTAACGCTCAGGAGTTTTTACGTATCTTACAGGGGTTATAGCGTGACAAGACGCCGGGTATCTCAAGAAACCGTAAGGGCAGGTTTCAAACCTGCCCCTGCATAGCATTGTTACAATATTTCGATATTGACAATTCCACCTCGTTCCCATGTTCCTGCATAGGAATGCAGCCTGAATCCGGAGCCCCTGCTTCCACAGAATCTCAACCAAATCAGACTCCGTCGGAAGTAGATATTACCCACAAAACACACTAAAAGACACAAATAGAATTTCGAATATTTCGTGCCTTTCGTGGGTAAACTAAAATTCCTAAAGTTTGAGTTAGCTTCTGAATCGGATAAACAACCTCATCCCGTAATGAATCAGTAGCAAACGATGGGGCTGCTTAATGGCATCGAGGGTAAGACGGGAGTGCAGCCTTACTACTTACTGTCCTACCTAACGCTGTAGTAATATTCATCTTCATAATAAGGTTCTTCTCTTTGTTCTTTGAGTCTGGAATAGGACAGCGAACTTTCATCCACTTTTGCGTACTTTCCTTCGCGCGTTTGCTTTAAGAAGGTCAACAACACCTTTTCTTCATTCTGCCTTGTTTCTTTCTTCTTCGAATCCATGATTTTTCCTCCTTATTCAACAATAACTTTTCTTCCAGTTTGTATTTCGATTTGATTCTTAATACCTAATAAATCAATTTCAAAACCACACTTACATATAATTTTAGCATCTTTTGGAAAAGGTATAAATCCTTTATTTTTGAAATCTACATCAATCTTGGGGTTATGAACAAATTTGGCATATAGCTTATATGTTTCACCGCACTTCGGACATTTCTGCTCAATTTCAGCTATGTCAACTGTTGGCTTCTCTGGTATTCTTATCGGGGCGCCAACAGGAACAGCTTGTCTGAATATTTTGTTATCCTGAGTCGCGAATATTTTAAAAGAAGAAGTAGTGTCAAAAAGTAGTCTACACACTGTTTGAATTCTATATACAATCTCGGCTAATTTAGGATTATCATCTATCCTTGTTATCTTTAAACGAATTTCTTCATTTAACTCATCAATTTTTATTGATCTTCATGACCCTATTGCCCTATTGTATAACAAAAACGCCAAACCATTTCGCTGGACTTACACAGGAGACCCTCTTGCAATATAAGTATAATAATAAATGTTACAGTCTACTAGTAAAACAGCATAATCAATTTTATTCAGTTTAACATCTATAGACCTATTGCCATTTTCCTTACTGTTCATAATTTATAGAAGACTTTTACAAACTTTTCGGGATTATAGATCCCTTACAATATCCTGTCGTAGACAAATCATCATTTGTCATCAATAAAGATATATCCCTTTTGTCTTATCCCCCCTTCATGAAACCAAAATTATTCTCATCGCTCTAAATAATAATCCTCTTCCCTTCTCCGAGCGTTGCATTTGTCAATTCTTCCAGAAGCTCGTTCAGCCGGGGGGCCATGGCCGTGGGGTCGTAGATGACGCCGTCCTGCATTAATGCATTTTCAAAAAGCTGGTTTGCGATCTTCTCAATTAATGGTTGATGGCTGGGATTCTCGTTCATCCTGGCCAGGTTCTGGATCATC
The DNA here is from genome assembly GCA_016873155.1 of Planctomycetota bacterium. Lineage (GTDB taxonomy): Bacteria > Planctomycetota > Brocadiia > Brocadiales > Brocadiaceae > Wunengus. The sequence continues at coordinate 10,603 of VGXX01000086.1, forward strand.
CGGTGTTTCCTGTTAATCTCCATGATCTTTTTGGATATCTTATAGTTGCTGTCCACCATCTGTATCAGTTTCTGCACATGTACACTGGGCACTCCATCGGGGTTTACCAGACAGCACGGACTGTCAACCAACCGGTTTGATTCCTTAACATCAAGAATCCTGTCCGCCAGAGTAACCTTAATCGTCTTCATGAGATGCTTGAACATCTCCTCATAATTTTGAGGTTCTTCCGTGGTATCCACAATTTTTTTGTCAACATCCTTCAACAGGTCAAGATTTGCCTGGTCGGCGGAACGGATGGGTTTCTTTTCAAATTCATGGAGTCCGGAAAGGAGAAATTCATCATTCGGGTCTGTTAAATACAGCACTTCAATGTCTTTTTTCCTGAAAATTTCCAGATAGGGGCTTTTTTCCATCGTTTCGCGGTTTACCGCCGTTATGTAATAAATCTCCTTCTGGTCTGGTTTCATTCTGTCTATGTACTCTTTGAGAGAAAGAAGCTCTTCGGAACTCTTGCACTTGGAGGAATTGAATCTCATCAACTGCGCTAAGGTATCCTTATTTTCAAAATCAAAGTGTACCCCTTCTTTCAGAATCCGTCCGAATTGTCTCCAGAAGGTTTCATACTTTTCTTTCTCGTTTTTTGCCATGTCCTGCAACAATTTGAGGAGTTGCTTAGCCAGGATATTTTTCATTGTATGGATAATCCTGTTGTCCTGGAATGTTTCCCTCGAAATATTCAACGGGATGTCAGCGGAATCTACCACACCACGGATAAACCGCATATATTCCGGCAAAAGCATTTTGCAGTCAGGTTGAATCATGATTTTATTGGAGTATAGCTGAACTCCATGTTCTAATTTTTTGAACCCGTACGTTTCGTAATTTGTGGACGGGCAATAGAGTATGCTGGAAAACTGGATCGGGGCCTCGGCAGAGGTATGCAGACGGAAAAGCGGGGTATCTTCCGTGTTTGAAATAAATTTATAAAATTCGTTGTACTGCTCCTCTTTGATGTCCTTTTTGGGTTCTTTCCAGATGGCGGTAATCTGGTTGGCCCTTTCGCCGGAGACCATAATGGGAAAGCTCACAAAGTTCGAATATTTTTTGATGATGGATTCGATTCTGGATTTTTCGGTGTATTCCTTTTCCTCGTCTTTCAGATGAACGATAACCTCTGTTCCCCGATTTTCTTTTTCAATCGGATTTAAAAAATATTTCCCTGTTCCGTCCGAATGCCACTCATACGCAGGTTCACCCTTCTTATAAGATTTCGTCCTGATCCTGACCTCATCAGCCACCATGAAAACAGAGTAGAAACCAACGCCGAACTGGCCGATAATATTTGAGTCCTTCTTCGCCTGTTCCGACAAATTTGCAATAAATTCGAGCGATCCCGATTTTGCAATTGTTCCAACATTTTGGATGATTTCATCCTTCGTCATACCAATACCTGTGTCGCGGATCGTCAGGGTTTTCTTCTTCTCATCGCCATCTATGCTGATTTCGAGGGGAGCGTCTTTCCCTTCGTAATCCGTATGGGTGAGGGAGTAAAATTTCATTTTTGTCAGGGCGTCGGATGCGTTTGAAATAAGTTCCCTGAGGAAGACCTCCTTGTGCGTATAAAGGGAGTGGGAAAGGATGTTCAATAATTTCTTTATTTCCGCTTGAAATTCAAAGCTTTCTTCTTGTTTCATTGTTTCTGTCATACACAACTCCTGGATTAAAAAATATCAAACGATAATCTCTTATAGTATTTTTAGTAAGGATTAAAAATAACAGAACAGACCGGGATTGTCAATACCAGCACAGTAAATGAGCAATGTAGGGGTAATTCATGAATTACCCCTACATACTGCCACTAATGCAGTTTTGATTACTAATGTTTTCAAAAAACTAAACTTTTGCAGAAAAAGTAATATCACATCTCCGAATAATTATGGATAAAAGAAGGGGCTTTTTTTATAATATTTTTCTAAGGTTAAATTATGCCTTCAGCGACTATTTCTATATTGCATGTAGTGGCAATTCATGAATTGCCACTACAAGATTGAAATTCCTGAACATTAAAACTATCTTATGCCCGAAGGGCAGAAAGCATATAACCAGGTGTGAAGCCCCTGGTTAAAGAAATAAAAGGATAACCAGCCCCGAAGGGGCGAAAGAAAAGGATGCTTATCATGGCCGGGACATTGACCTTTCCAGGAATTAATTTTGTATTGAGCACGAAAAACAGCATGCCCTTTCGCCCCTTTGGGGCTTATGTTTTTTGTTATTCAATTTCAGGGGGCTTCGCCCCATAAGCGCTAACTTGTTTCAGGCAAGCTCGAAGTATTTTGATATCTGTGTCTTTCGGATTCTTGTATTTTCTGCCAAAGAACAAGCAATGTCGTTCCAGTACTTAAGAACTTCCTGTAATGA
>VGXX01000087.1 GCA_016873155.1 Planctomycetota bacterium
GAACGCGCAGTTTAGGCCATACCCCATTCACCCTTTGAGATGTCTGCAGTTCGTTATTAACTTTTACTTGTTCTATGTCAACGAAATTTTCAGTTCCTACGTTTTCCGACACGTTCACTACCTCCAAACAGCCTTATATTATTTTTCTCTTTTCCCTTTTTAGTTATACGCGGCAATGCCCTCTCTTTGAGTATCCTGTTGAGCAGCCTCAAGTCTACCATTCCCGATAAATCAGGCTTCCGTTCTCCCAAAAAACCAGCGTTATACGCCATCTCTGCGTAAGAAAACAGAGACGAAGCTATAGGGTCGTAGGTAATTTCCAATCGTGAAAAGGCATCGTCAATAATATCCTTTGGAAGAGATATTCCTGATATAGCCTTTATCCGATCACAAATGACAGCCTTTGCTTCTTCCGGATATTGATTAATCCACTGGGTTATTTCAACATGAGCCTTCAGCCATTTTTTGACCAAATCGCGATGTTTTTTTAAAAAATTTGTTCTTACAATCATCAGCGTTGAACTAAACCAGCCGCCATCCCATAAGGTTCTTTCATCAACAAAAATCTCGCCGCCTGCCTCCTTAAGGAGTCTCGAAGCCCACGGTTCCGGCACCCATGCCCCATCGATCTGTTTTTGCATAAAAAGGTTTAAAATATCCGGATTTCGCAGGGGAAGGATATTAACCGTTCCACCCCTTTCTTTTGGCTTTAATCCACAGTTTTTAATATACCCCCGAAGGGCGATATCCTGCGTGTTTCCGAGTTGTGGCGATGCGATTCTTTTCCCGGAAAGATCTATGGGCTTTTTTATATTGGAGTCCGGTCTTACGATAAATAATGCCCCGCCACTCGATACACCTGAAATTACCTTTAACGCCTTGCCGCCGGAACGCACATAACCATTTATCACAGGACTGGGACCTACATACGCAATATCTATATCCTCAGAAAATATTGCTTCAATAATGGACGGCCCTGCATTAAAAAGAGTCGCCTTTATTTTAACCTCAGACCCAAGATATTTCTCAAAGATACCGCCGTTCAGCCCGACAACAGCTTGTGCATGGGTAATATTCGGGAAATACCCAACGCGAATCGTGCCGTTGTTACCCTTCCTCGAACAGGCAATACCGGTTACCATTACAAAGAACAGGAGACAAAAACAAATCCAGTATCTTAAGGTCTTCAACTTATTTCCTAAAAGCGCAGGTGACGAGTGACGTTTTCTCCCGTCACTCGTCATGCGGCACACGTCACTATTTCTCAAAATTAGCCACAAACGAAAGCAACTAACTCTATCATGTTGATAGACTTTTAACGAAAAATATTATATAGTATATGTCAGCGCTTTCCGTTCACTTTTTTCTAATGAATCTGCAGCACGCTTACACATGTCGGCAAAGGTCATTTTGTCCAGTACGTCTGCAATGGCATTCCGAATCTCCATCATCACACTCCGTATGACGCAGGTAACTTCTTCCGAACACGGCTTGTAAGACATCTGACTCACGCAGTCCACAGGCGCAATTGCCCCATCCAGCGCCCGAATTACCTGGCCTAAGGTAATTAAATCGGGCGACCGGGCCAGTTCATAACCACCCCGGAGACCCATTTTGCTATTTAGTATGCCCACTTTTCTCAGGGTAAGCAGGATATTTTCCAAAAATTTTTGTGGAATCTTTTCCTTTGCAGAGATTTCCTTAATCTGGACTGCCCCCTTCTGGTAATTCGCCGAGAGATATATCATCGCTCGGAGGGCATAGTCGCTTTTTTTGGATAGTTTCATAACGATTATTTATCAAAAACAAGATATATATAACTAGTAGACATTTTAATAAAAATTCAAAAAATGTCAACTAATTTTAATTTTACATTGTTTTTGCGGCGTTGGTGATGGCTTTATCCAATGCATTGAATTTTTCTATATATGCAACACGTTCACAGCGTAGTTCAGATACTTGTTGTATGATATTGTCTACATCATAGAATTTTTCTACATCATATTTGGATAAATCCATACCTTGCACGGAAGTGGGCACTTCTAAATTCCAGTATTTGTCTTTGCCCCATGTGTTCGTACCACGCACAATACCCCGGATAATGGACGACATCTCCGGAATCTCTACCCGTTGTACCTTGCGCTTCATCACCTTTGCCCCGCCGGGTTGCTTTTCAATGATCTCCCCCAATCCTCCGGTATTTAACTGATAACAATGAACCTTGCCTTCGTGCCGCTTGACAAAATCGTAGAACCAGTTTCCTTCGTACGATTTATCGCCAACAATAAAAGGATTGGTCCCGACCTCCCGGATTGATTCACCAGCGCGTTTCGGGTCGCCGGCGGATGTTTCTATGGATTCGCCTATCATGAAGACAGCCGCAGCCTGCTCGGGCGTGAGTTTGGCGGCAAGCGGAACAACGGTGTGGCGGCGGGTAATAAATACAACGATCATCCCATCCATATTATCGATGGAAGGTAAATTGATGGTGTTTGAAATGTACGGACTGAGGTCCTCGCGCATCATAATTCCACGCCCATTGCTGGTTAGAGTATCATCTTCAAAATAGAGGTTTCCTTCATAATCGATCATGACGTTTTCGAAAATGGCATCACGAGAGATTGCAGCTTTGTAAATTATAGGTTGAGTGACTCGATCGAGACCTTCGGTTTTTAAGTAGAATCCACGTTCAGATCCATAAGCAGAACCATCTTTCTTGAGGAAGACCACGTCGTCTTGTAATATTTCAATCCCTTCGTCCTTCTCATTTAAACCGTGTGTTTGACAGGTATGCGTCGTTTTTCCTGTACCGCTCATTCCAAAGATAAGCATGCCGTATTTTCTGATACGCCCATCGATCCCTTTTGCCTTTAAAATCTTTGAACCTGCATGGAGACCGAGCATTCCCTTCTGTTTGGCATTCCACATGGCCATTCTCAAGAATCCCTTCTTGGATTCGCCATAATAGTCGCTTCCCAGTACAATGGTAGCGCTAATCTCCGGGAAGACCAGTATTTGCCGGTCAGTCTCCTGCCATTCCGGGATGTAAACGATATATTGTTTTAGTTCGTCCTCCGCTTTGGCAGGGAAAAGCGTCGCCCATGTCATATAGGCAAGCCGGATCATCTCGGGTCTCTGGATAGAAACGAAGAAATTGCAATTCGGTGAAAATTCATTATTGCTTCCCATAGACCGGCTGATTCTCACAAAGGGCGCTCGTTTGATGTATTCTTCAACCAGAGCCAGCGTATTGGGGAGATTGTTCATAATCTCGGTTTGTTGAAGATTGAGTGTCTTGAGACGAACTGCGTCACTTCCTAGATACACAGTTACCTTGGCGCTGCGGTTCTTGACGGTGGAATGAACGGCTACATTCCCGAATTTTGTGAATGAGGCGAATCTCTCAGCGCTGCGTCTCAATGTCCAGTCCGTAGAATTTATGACATTGGGAGCGCCGCTAAAGTATTTTACAATCCGATGAACTGCCTCAAACTCTCCCACTGATGCAGATGTTGTTAATGACATATGCGCCCCCTTCGCTTTCGCTGATTATAATGAGTCCGAGAATTTTCCCTCATATCAAAGCATTTATCGAAGTATAAAATTGCAGTATTATAGTAAATAGAACAGATTATGCAAATGAAAATTTATTCAAACAAAACGATTTTAATTCCATGATTTATAAAAGGGGCGCCAGGTTGAATTTTCCGTTTTACCTTAAAAATTGAATATCCAGGCAGGTTTTAATCCGGTCGGGTTGATTTGTAACAGCAGACCTTGTTTCGGCCAGTCTTTTTTGCCGTGTACAATGCCTCGTCTGCCCTTTTTATGAGGTCTTCTGCGTTATCAGCATCCACGGGCACGCTGGCAATTCCTATACTCACCGATAATTGAGATTTTACTCCATCGTGTTTAAACGGATATGCGTGAACGGTGGAACGTATACGTTCTGCCAGCATAAGAGGCTGAGGCGTAACACGGTCTCTTAATATTACGGCAAATTCTTCTCCTCCATAACGAGCACCTATATCAACGACCCTGATCTGCGATTTTATTACGTCCGCAATAGTCTTTAATACCCGGTCTCCAACCTGATGGCCGTAAGTATCGTTGAACTGCTTAAAATGGTCAACATCGATCAACAAAAGTGAAATTGTATAATTGTAATGTTTCAAAACTTTGATATTCTCATCCAATCTCTTGTAAAATTCCTTATGATTTAATAAACCGGTAAGTCCATCGGTAATTGCAAGCTGTTGTACCTGTTCATATAGTCTTGCATTTTCTATAGCAACAGATGCCTGGTAAGTCATAGTTAAGAGGATTTCCTCATCTTCAAGAGTAAATTGTTCGTTATTGGCTTTGTTGGCGAGGAATATTTCACCGCATACTATCCCTTCGTTAACTACAAGCGGCACACCCAAAAGTGTTCGGATCTGAGGCTGATTTGGCGGCAATCCAAGAGAACGCGGGTCTTCCATTATATTATTTAACCGAAGCGTTTTACCTTTCTTTGCTACCACACTCAGCAGAAGACCTTTTCCCTTTGGGAGATCATGAATTTCGCGGGGTTCAAATAAATTTGGAATTGAAACCTTAAAATATTTAATTTTTTTCAGATTCTCATCTAATATGGTCAAAACTCCCATTTCAGCATTAACAATCCTTTGTGAAATGTTAATAAGGTCTTGGAGAAGACGTTCAATCTCAATGTGAGAGTGTATTTCTACAGCCACATCGTTGAGATACTTGAGTTGTTCGATCTTTTGTCTGACCGATGCGGTCATCGCATTAAAGGCCTTTCCTAACTGTCCAATCTCATCACCGTTAGTAAATGGGACTCCCTTTGTAAAATTACCTCTGGCAATTTCTTTGGATATTGAAGCGAATATCCGGATACGTTTTGTACTGAACCGTCCAATGATAATAGATGCCGCTATGGCTACGCAGGCTATAACACTACTAATAATGCCCGTATAAAACATACTGGTGCGAACAGGTTTAAGAAAGGTCGATTCTGGTATAGTGCTCATAATTCGCCAGCCGTTGTCCATCACCTTGATTACCGAATGATAGGTTCCTTTGCCTACAACCAGTTCATGTTTGAAATATTGAGGTGGTAACGCCCTGGTTACAGCATCCATTACCTCTGGTTTATCTGTAGGCGTTATCTCCTTGATATCACTTCCATACCGTTTTTCTTTTAATATTTGTTCCATAACTCTTGGTTTTAAAAGTATCCACGACTTGAATATCAAGTCCCTGCTTGTTGAATGAGCCATACGCACCCCGTCCGAATTGGATAGTATTACTGCATTTCCAGAACCCACCCGCCCATTCTCAGTTTCAATAAGTTCCCATAATTCATCTGCTTTGCACTGTGCCACCAGAACGCCGAGTATTTTATCCGCATGCTTGACGGGTACACTAAAATAGACCGAAGGTTTGCCATTATCCAGCGAAGGCGCAGAAATATGTTTTTTCCCCTTAACTGCCTCGTAAAAAAATGCCCTCTCACCAAAGCCAGCAGTAGTTATACCGCCGGTACGTAACAGCACCTGACCCTCTGTATCTATAAGGCAAAAGGATAAAAAATCAGGATAGACCCGCAATTTAACCCGAAGCGAGGAAGTTGTCTGATAAGGAATGTGCGGCTGCTCTTCTATGTTCTTTAAAATACGGATTAATTGAGGTGTATCAGCAATTTCATAGAGGTATTTGAATTTATAATCTGCATAGCGATTAATAGAGGCCGCTACGTTTTCAGCCTGAACTCTGAGGACGTTGATCGTTTGTTCAGTCAACTTAGTTTTGCCTAAGGAGTAATATCCACATGTTATTATAAAAAGCGGCAGGATGGAAACCAGCAGGAGGATGACAAGGAGTTTTTTACCGATGGGAAGGGTTTTAAAGAGATTCATACATACCGCTTCCTAATTTGCGTAGACGCCTTTTTAAAGACTGAAACCCATAAAAATGAACCGAATACCTTTATGATAATGCTGCTTCACATAGCACAGTGTCCCTTTGATTTACAATGGTTTCAAGAAGGCAGCATGAACGATTAGCCGCAGTTTAAATAGTTTAATTATACTGAATTGACAAAGAAGTCAATAAAATACTCGAAGTAAACGGGTTGGCTTTGGCTCGTGCTGTATTACTAACTCATTGTTAACAACGGCAAATTTGCATATACCCTGCAAATCGAGTCGGCGAGTTTGTCGGGGTCGTGCCGGAGCAGGTCTTGCTTTTCCCAGAGGACACGCTTCTGACTGAAATCTTCGACGAGGTCGGACTTCTTGACATTTACATTCAGATCATAGACGCCTTCATCCATCAAAACAACCTCGGCGCCTTCTTTCTGGTATCTGTCGATAATGTCATTGCGGGGGATATTGTTATTCACAATGACGTAATCCAATACCCCTTCCCCAAGATATTTGGTAACGGCGTTAATATGATCGGAGACTTTGTAATGGTCCGTTTGTCCCGGCTGGGTAACAATGTTGCAGACATATATCTTGGTGGCCTTGCTGTTTCGAATGGCATTGCGGATACCGACAACCAGGAGGTTTGTTATAAGGCTTGTATAAAGGCTTCCAGGTCCTATGACTATAATATCGGCTTTTTGAATTTCTTCCACTGCTTCCGAGAAAGGCGGAACGTCATTGGATTTCAGGAAGACGTTTTTTATCGGCGGCTTCCCTAAGGCGCGCACATTAAATTCTTCTTCTACATAGGTGTTATCCTCCAGCTCTGCGCATATATGGGTATTTGCAAGGGTAGAAGGGAGCACCTTCCCCCGGATATGTAATATCTTGCTGGCTTTTTTAATGGCCTGTTCGAAACTGCCGGTAATATCGGTCAAAGCAGTCATCAATAAATTTCCAAGACTCATGCCTTCCAGTGAACCCCTGTTGAATCTGTATTGAAACAATTGGTACAGTTCCCGTTCCTGTTCTTCCGTTTCAGAAAGCGCTACAAGGCAGTTTCTGGCATCACCCGGCGGCAGTATTCCAAATTCCTCTCTCAACACGCCGGAACTCCTGCCGGAATCGGTAACCGTTACGACAGCCGTAAGATTTTTACTGTAGGTTTTTGAGCCTTCCAGCATAATGGGGAGTCCCGTGCCGCCGCCAATGGCAAGTATCTTAAGCCTATCGGGTGTTTTCCCCATATTGTGAAGCTGGAGAATCGTGGCGATTTGAAAGATACGTTTGATCTTATAGTCAGGCTTGTCACAGTCATTCACCGCCGGCTCATTTTTAAACCTCCCATGGAGCATTTGGATGGTGGTCATGCCCAGTAATTTTGCAATTCTGAGTTCTTCCCGCACCCTATCGCCCACCATGACAGCCTCTCTGAAATCAATAGCATGTCTTTCAATAAGGTCTCGCATGCAATCTTCCATGGGAAGACCTATTTCCTGGTCGCTGATTACCATTTCATCAAAGTACGGTTTTAAGCCAAGGATGTTTATCTTTTTTTCCTGCCGTTCGTGTACGCCTACCGTTAGGAGAAAAAGCTTATAGCCCTTCTCTTTTAATTCTTTGAGCGTCGGAATGACATAAGGAAATGGTTTTATCTCAGTGACTTCACTGCTATTGTATGCCTTATAGGCAATATTTACCAATTTACTGTCGGCATTGTACTTCTTCACGATTTCGTTAAATATGAGATGGTATGGGCCGTGTTTTTCAGAGAGTTCCTTTTCTAATTGATAGACCTCTTCTTCTGTGCACGGCAGACCTGCCTCAACCAGCGCCTTAGCTGCACGCCTCCTGGATGCGTCGATAAGTGAACCTGAACAGTCGTACAATGTGTCATCCAAATCAAAGATTACAGCTTTTACTTTCATAGGCAAAATGTCCTCACTTTAGTAAATGTGACGTTCTTCTCAATTTATTTACCAATAAATGAGCCTGTCGTGTTGGTTCAGGGATACGGTATCCGCAACAGGCTTTCAAGGCAATTCGTATTGCAAAAGTTAAGTTTGTTTTGTGGCCTGGAGATACAAAGATAGGCTTCGTATTTTTTTTTGTCCTCAGAACAGCCCCTACGACTTTATTTCCATAAACAAGTTTTGAGTATGCGCCTGCGGTATTTTCCACACTGCTGTATTCACCTACCAGCCGGCTTTTTGCGCATCCGACAGATGGTTTGTCGAGGATAAGCCCCATATGCGATGCCAGGCCGAAACGGCGGGGATGGGCGATTCCCTGTCCATCAAAAAGGATGACATCCGGATTGTTTTTCAGTTTGCGAAATGCCCTGAGCAGGATTGGCGCCTCGCGGAAGGAGAGGAGTCCGGGAATATAGGGAAATTTTGCCTTGCCCATAGCCGTTGCCTCCTCGATTATTTCAAAATGTTTGTTTAGCTTAAATACAACCACACCTGCAAAAAAACGGTTGCTGTGTTTGTCGTAAGAAACATCAGTGCCTGCTATAGTCTGAATTTTCCCTGTATATTTTTCAAAGGTTAATAAATCCCTTAACGTTTCCTGCAGTTGAATTGCCTTTTTATAACTTACACGCCATGAGTGTAATTGCTTGAATTTCATACCTGGAAATTGGTAATAGTTCAGCCCCCTCCCCTAACCCCTCCCACAAGGGGCGGGGAAAAGCGTTTCCTCCCCCTTTATCCCCCTCCGGAGGGGGATAAAGGGGGAGGAGGAAGGCAAGGTGGGGGTGTAGAACTGCTACAGAAACTTGTTACGGGGCTTCCAACTCCTCAATATTTGGCAAGTCTTTAAGGTCTTTTAGTCCGAAATATTCAAGAAATCTTTTCGTGGTGCCGTAGAGTAAAGGATGTCCCAAAGATTCGTCCCTCCCTACAACCTTAACAAGGTCTTTTTCCATGAGCAACCGAATGATTTGACCTGACTGCACCCCGCGTATGGATTCTAAATCTGCCCGCAGGATAGGCTGTTTGTAAGCAATTATCGCAAGTGTCTCAAGGGCTGCTTGTGAGAGTTTTGTCTCGCCCGATTTTTTCCTTAATTGGGCGATCCATTCATAATATTCCGGTTTTGTAAATAACTGGTAGCCGCCTGCAATTTCTTCAATCTGAAACGATCTCCCCTGAGTATCGTAATCGTTTTTGAGCTGTGCGACAGCCTCAAGAACCCGGGCGCTGTCTATATCTCCAATAATGTCTACCAGTTTGCGGAGCGTAATTGGTTCTTCGGCAGCAAATATTAATGATTCAATGATTGGTTTAATCTCTTCAATACTTTTCATAATATCAATGGCCTTCGGCGGCTAAATACCCCCCTCCCCTGATGGGAGGGGTTAGGGGAGGGTGCGTAGTTTTTCCTTTCACCCCAACCTAACCTCCCCCATCGTTCGACTGAGCTCACGACGAAGTCAAGGGGGAGGAACAATGGTTTGAAATTCCTGTACATCAAACTACTTAACTTCCCAGGCCGGAAGTTGCACGGCACTTTTGATTTTATCAATAGCGTCCTGTACGGCCTTAATCACAGCCTTTGTAGAAATAGTAGCGCCCGTAATCGCCACAATCTTTTCAACGTCTTTTACCTTCGATACAACAAGTTGATTATAGGTTTTCCTTTTGAATTGCTCCTGAAACCAAGGTTGAGCCTTGTTTTTTGCTTTCTTTGATAACCCAAATTTTTTGATTCTTTCAGGTTGCTTGAGGAGCGGTAATTCCCAGGATTCATCGCTGTCCCAGTCAATTGATTTCAATTCCCTGCCATAGATGAGGCTCCATAAGGTGGTGGTGCTTTCGATCTCGGTCATCTTTGTTCCAAGACCGGGAGTTTCGTTTTGTGCAAGGATATTGATTCCAAGTACCTTTTCAAGATTTGGATCAATTCCCACCATGACTTTGATCTTGCTTGAATATCCCTGTGCCTCTCCGCTGGCTGCATAACCAACAACCTGACCCGCCTTGTTCAAACCCTTATAGACGTGATCCTGATCAGGGCTATTCGCCTGTGAGATTTCCACCGGCAGTCCTTCCAAACCGGGAAGCACGGCATACAAAGCCTCTGTGCGAGCGGCTAATTCCTTCTTTTTGATCGTGCCTTTCGTCAGCATAAAAGTCGACGAGACACCTATAGAGGCCAGAAGCGAAACAATAGTCAGGATAATCGTGTATTGCGCCTTCTTTTGCATCTTAAGCTTTCTTCCCCCCGGTACCGTAAAGCCGTGGTTTTGTGAATCGGTCAATGAGAGGCGTTGCTGTATTCATGAGCAATATGGAATAGCATACACCTTCCGGATAACCAGAATAAAAACGAATCAGCGCCGTTAGAATACCACAGCCAATGGCAAAAATAATTAATCCCCGTTTTGTTAGAGGAGAGGTAACCATGTCGGTAGACATAAAGAATGCACCCAGGAATAGCCCTCCTGCAAAAATATGGTAAAAAGGATTCTTAATCCACGGCGTTGCTACCTGTGGAGGTAATATTAATACCATAATGAAAACCGCGGCGATATAATACGCGGGAACATACCATTTGATGTGACGTTTGTAAATCAAAAATATTCCCCCCAGCAATAGAGCGATCGCTGAGGTCTCCCCGATACAACCGGGGACGTTTCCCATCAATAGCTGGGTAAGACGGTATGTCTCAGCCCCTGCTTCCTTTGCCAGTGGTGTTGCCCTTGTTATGGCATCTACCAGTTTACCTTCAGCGTCAACCTGTGTTATGTTGTGAACGAGCTTATGTATCCCGTGCTGAGTTAAGGTACGCCAATCTGAATTAATAACGGCTGGATAGGCTACCTGTAAGAAAGCGCGTGCTGCCAGGGCGGGATTCCAGATATTGTTTCCCAACCCGCCGAAAGCGTGTTTTGCAATGGCAACAGCAAAGAACGAACCCACCACAGGGATATACCAGGGAACACTTGGCGGCAGTGTGTATGCCAATAAAATTCCCGTGACAACTGCGCTGCCGTCTTTCAGAGCGCTTAAAACGGGAAGTTTTCGTAACCGTAAAATGAATACTTCGGTAATAACTGCCGTTATGCAGCTTAGAAAAACAACGTAAAGACAGTAAAATCCAAACGTAAAAACACCGGCAATTCCGGCAGGAATCAAAGAAAGCACCACAGCCCACATAATTGTGGGAATACTCTCCATATCCCGAATATGAGGGGATGCGCTGACTATTAAGGTGTTATTATTTTGCTTTTGGTCTGACATGGAAACTTTTTCTTGCATATTTTAACAGTATGCGTATATACCTATTCCTCCTAAATTAACAGCTATACTCGCTGGTTCATTCGTCCTCGATTGAACCGAAACATTTGGCTTTTTCATAGGATGTGGTGAATTCATTTCGTCCTTCGTAAACTCAGGACAAGCTTAATCCGCCCTACACTTTTACCCTTTGTTTGGCGATCTCGGCCTTTGCAAACTTGATGAAATGAACGATAGGTCTCTTTGCGGGGCAGATAAAACTGCAACAGCCGCATTCCTTACATTCCATAACGTTATTTTCGACCGCCAGATTGAACTCCTTTGCCTCGCACGTGATACTCAATTCACTGGGATTCAAACCATACGGGCAGGCATCAATACAGCGACCGCACCGGATGCAAGCGTGTGATTGCCACTGCCGTGCGTCCTTTAAAACAAGAATGCCGCCCGTTCCCTTTACGGTGACGGCTGCATCTGCATTGCCCTGTGCAATGCCCATCATCGGGCCGCCAAAGATAACTTTATTGGCATCCGCTGCCGCCTTTGCCTCTTCTAATAATTGTTTGATTGGTGTTCCCAAACGCACCAGGAAATTTTGTGGATTTTCTACGCCGTTTCCGGTTACGGTGACCAATCTCTCGATTAATGGTCTTTTGAATTTCACTGCCTCATATACGGCGAAGGCCGTTCCTACATTTATTACAATAGCGCCCACCTCCAACGGTAATTGAGTGGGTTTGAATTCACGATTTAATAATGCTTTGATGAGTTGATGTTCAGCCCCCTGTGGATATTTTACCTCCATCAAGTCTATTTTAATCTGAGGTTCATTTGACAAAATATCTTTGAAAAGGGTATAAACATCCTCTTTGTTTGTTTCGATGCCGATGTGCGCCTTTTTGCATCCGAGGCACTTCATTACAAACTTTAAACCCTGAATAATTTCATGAGGTTTATCCAGCATGAGCCGATAATCACAGGTGAGGTACGGCTCGCATTCGGCGCCGTTCATAACAACCGTGTCAATTACCCTGTCTTTCGGCGGGGTAAGTTTTACATGGGTGGGAAAAGTAGCTCCACCAAGACCCACAATGCCAGCCGACTGGATGCGCTGTTTGATTTCGTCAGGTGAGATGTGGTCGATGTCGAAATCCTCATTCACACCCTCTATCCACGAATCATCCTCCGTTCTCTCTATAATGACAGCAGGGGACTTTATTCCCGTGATTGGATGCGGCCATGGTGCAACGTCTACAACCTTGCCTGAAACCGAAGCGTGCACGTTTGCAGAAACAAATCCCTGTGCTTCCCCGATCAGTTGGCCTTTTTTTACCATATCTCCTTTTTTAACAACCGGCTTGCACGGTGCGCCGATGTGCTGACTCATGAATAAATAAACAACCTTTGGAAGCGGAGCGGATGCCTCTTTTTTACCTTTTGTAAGGAGTTTCCCGTCGTCTTCCGGATGTATACCGCCAATAAAGGTTTTTAATTTTGATTTAACAAGAGTCGTCATGGTAAAATTTATAGAGTTTATCGCAAAGCACGATCAATCTGGCGTATAGCCTGTTTTAGACGCAGTTCATTTTCTACGATCGCTAACCGCAGATACCCCTCGCCATTTTCTCCAAACGCAGCGCCAGGGGCA
>VGXX01000088.1 GCA_016873155.1 Planctomycetota bacterium
AAGTCTTTCTGAATAAAAACCCCGTTTTTTTGCAATTTCCAAAAAGTAAGAGTTTATTTCGGGCAGACCCTCCTCTACCAAAACATGGCGCTGGTACGCAATCGCGAATAAGGGTTCAATGCCGCTAGAACAATCTGCGATGATACTGATAGTGCCTGTAGGCGCGATAGTCGTCCGTGTTGCATTTCTATATCCCGGTTCGTTCTCTTGAGCATAAATGCTTTTCTGGTAATTCGGGAAGACGCCGCGTTTGGCGGCAAGTTTGACCGATGCTTCATTTGCCTTTTGAGACAAGAAACACATGAGTTTGTCAGTGAAATGAATTGCTTCTTCGGAATTGTATGAAATACCGAATTTTATTAACAAATCGGCGAGTCCCATGGCGCCTAAGCCTATTTTCCGGTTTCCCCTTGTCAGATGTTCGATCTGGGGTAACGGATATTTATTCACGTCGATAACATTGTCCAGGAAGTGTACGGCAAGTTGTATTATTGTTTCAAGACGGTTCCAATCAATTTCATATTCTCCATGAGCCAGCTTAACCATTTTCGAAAGATCGATAGACCCGAGGACGCACGCCTCGAAGGGTAACAGTGGTTGTTCGCCGCATGGATTAGTGCCTTCTATTTCTCCCAGAAGCGGAGTGGGATTGACGGCGTTGATGGTGTCCAGGAATAAGACGCCCGGCTCGCCATTTTCCCAGGCAGAATGTATAATTTGATCAAAAAGCTGTTTTGCATTTACGGTTTTTACCACCGCTCTTGTCCGGGGATTGATCAGTGGAAAGGGTTGATTTCCCTCAACAGCGTGCATAAATGCATCGGTAATCCCGATGGATATATTAAAATTCGTCAGGATACCTTCGGATTGTTTGGAATGGATAAAACCCAGTATATCGGGATGATCCACACGCAACACGGCCATGTTTGCGCCCCGTCTGAATCCTCCCTGGTTGATGGCCTCTGTGGCCTCATTAAAGACCTTGATAAAGGATAGAGGACCGCTGGCAAAACCACCGGATGTGCTTACGCAGTCGTTTTTTGGTCTAATTCGAGAGAAGGAGAAACCCGTGCCGCCGCCGCTTTTGTGGATTATCGCAGCTTGTTTTACCGTTTCAAAAATATTTTCAATAGAATCTTCCACAGGAAGTACAAAACACCCGCATAATTGTTGAAGGTCTCTCCCCGCATTCATGAGGGTGGGAGAGTTTGGCATAAAAAGAAGGTTAATGAAAAGATCGTAAAATTGTTCTTCAAGGGATACAATATCCGCCTTCTTATCGTAAATTAAATCCGCCGATGCAACGTTTTTGGCTATTCGCCGGAACATATCTTCAGGCGTTTCAATAGGATTGCCCGCAGCGTCTTTCTTTAAATACCTTTTCTCAAGGACTAATCTCGCATTCGGCGTTAAAGAAATGGTGTTTTCCCCCATAGATTTTCCACTCATCAAGGTAATGGTTTTTAAATAATCATCATGCAATCGCCATAACTGAAAAATCGATAGCCTTCATTTTTGGCTATTTCGTAAGCATTCAGGATGTTCTCTCTTCCGGCAAAGGCAGAGACCATCACTAATAAGGTGGTTTTGGGAAGATGAAAATTTGTAAGCAGGACATCGACATACTGAAAAGTATAAGGAGGATATATAAATAAGTTTGTCCAGCCAGAGAGTTGCGATGCGTTGCCGTTTCCGGCAATCGTCTCGAGAACACGGCAGGAAGTGCTCCCCGTTGCGATTACACGCCGATTCTGCTCTTTTGCCCTCTTTATTTTTTGGATAATCTCTTGAGAACATTCGTAATATTCTTTGTGCATAAGATGGTCGCGGATGTCTTCTGTTTTGATGGGCGAAAACGTGCCTAAACCAACATGTAACGTAACAAACCCGGTTTCTACCCCACGTTTCCGTATCTTCTCAAGTGTATCTTTGGTGAAGTGCAGGCCTGCCGTAGGGGCAGCGATTGCTCCCTCTTTTTGAGCAAATACGGTCTGATACCTTTCTCTGTCCAGAGAAAATAATGCGTCTTGATTTTTGGCGCGTTTTATATAGGGAGGGAGAGGCATTCCCCCGATTCGATGAAGGAGTTCTTTTACGGTATTTTTTTTCTTAAATTCAATAAGCCATGCTCCTTCAGTCCTGTCGAGCAGCCTTGCAGAGATACTCTTGTTGCCGACATAGATTTCCTCGCCTGCTTTCAATTTAGCATTTGACTTTATCAATGCCTTCCAGCGATTTTCTCCTATCTCCTCAACGAATAATAATTCAATTGAAGCGCCGCCAATCCTATTCCCCGTTAAACGGGCAGGAAGTACCTTTGTATCATTCAAGACCAAAAAATCCCCTGGCGAAAAATAATCTGTAATTTCGTAAAATTTCCGGTGCTCTATCCTGCCCGTATTTCGATAGAGTACCAATAACCTGGAATCATCACGATTTTCAAGTGGTTGCTGGGCAATGAACTCCTTTGGGAGAGTATAGTCGTAATCGGATAGTTTGGTATAAATTTCCACAAGCTTCGTTTCAGTTGTTTAGCAGCTATTTAAAAATACGGCATCAGTTCATCCCCCCTCCCCCCGTATCAGGTACGGGGCAAGCTCTAACTCCTCCCGCCAGGGGCGGGGGAAACCCGCCCTCGACTCAGATATGGGAAACGTTTCCTCCCCTTCGATGGGGGAGGTCAGGTGGGGGTGCTGTACTGATACAAAATACGATACCTCTAAAAAATAATATCAAATTTATACAATTTGTGAATTTAAAAATAATTTATAAATATATTTTGAAAAATATCATAGCAAGAAAAACACAACATATTGTATTTGTAAAAACAAATAGTACAACGATTACGATAGCAAATAAATCTAACTAATTTGTGCTTCAAATAACAATAAAAATATTTCTTGACAAATAAATAAAAAAGTATATTGTCATAGCCGTATGTGGTAAAAAGTGTGGACAAGTGGGGAGAAATGACAATGTTCACCGGTGAGTACCATCACACGATTGATGACAAAAATAGACTGGCCATACCGGTTCCTCTTCGGGATAGTATTGATGTGAAGACGGAAGGAAAAGGATTCTTCGTAACCCGAGGACTTGACGAGTGTCTATTCATGTATACCCCCAGTGAGTGGCAGAAGGTCGTATCGAAAATAGAACAAATCTCTTTTACAAATAAAAAGGCGCGTCAATTCCAGCGCCTTTTTTTTTCTAAGGCGCAAAAAATTCAGGATAGTGATCAACAAGGGCGCATTTTAATTCCGCAATATTTGAAAGAACTTGCTAAGATTCAAAAGAACGTTGTTATTGTCGGAGTCAGCAGCCGTATTGAAATCTGGGATGAGAAAAATTGGCAGAATTACGAGGCAGAACATGACAAGGGATTTGAAGAGATAGCAGAGGATTTATTTTCAATCGGATAATTTTCTCCCTGAAGTTCGGCAAAAAGGATCTATACCATCGTACATAGAATGATAAAAAATGGATGACATAACGGATACGCCTTTGCACAAACCCGTAATGGTGGATGAGGTGCTCGATTACTTGAATTTGCAGTCAGGACAAACAATTCTGGATTGTACCGTAGGGAGCGGTGGACATGCGGTCAGGATACTGGACAAAATCAAACCCGATGGATTTTTGATTGGCATCGATAAGGATATGGAAATATTGCAGACTACGAAACAATCTCTATCGAAAATAACAGGTAAATTTAAGCTTTATCATGCGGATTATTCTGACATCGACGAAGTATTGCGTCAGGCCGACATCGATGAGGTTAACGGGGTATTGCTTGATTTGGGAGTGTCCTCTCTGCAGTTTGATCAGGCAGATCGTGGTTTCAGCTTTGCAAAAGAAGCGCCGCTGGACATGAGGATGGATCGTTCTTGCGGCATTACTGCACAGAATTTAATTCAGCGGCTTTCCGAGACGGAGTTAGCGGAATTATTGTGGAAATACGGAGAAGAGCGGTGGTCGAGAAGAATTGCGAGGGCTGTACTAAAAGAAGAAAAGGGGGCAGGTATTACCTCAACGAGACAGTTGGCCGCTATCGTCGAACGAGTCGTGCCGAGAGGCAAAAGTAAGATACATCCTGCTACAAGGGTATTCCAGGCGCTGAGGATTGCGGTGAATAAAGAACTGGATAATTTAGAAATCTTCTTGGATAAAATCTATAACTATATGGCGCTGGGCGCACGCATTGTGATTATCAGTTTTCATTCTCTGGAGGACAGAATTGTAAAAAATAAATTTATTGAAAAGGCAAAACAAAACATATTCAAAGTGCTTACAAAAAAGCCTGTAACTCCTCGTGAGGCTGAAATAGAGGAAAATGTAAGAAGTCGCAGCGCAAAACTCAGGGCAGCGGAAAGGATTTGATATGGGTGTATCAAGAATATTGTTAGTGTTTATTATTGCAATCGTTATGGCAATGTTTCTGGTGTGGGAGAGAAATAAGATTATAGAATCAGGATATCAGGTAGCCAAACTCCAGAAGAATTGTACTGAATTATCAGAAAAAAACAGGAAATTGAACTACCATGTTAATCGGCTTAAATCACCGCAAATTATTGTCTATAAAATACAATCACTAAAAATGCCTCTTGTTCCGCAAGACGCAACGTCAGGAATTATTATGCTGGGACAGGCAAAATTCCAGGAGAATGTGGCTAAATCACAGAAAACGAGCTTGAATAAAGACTTATATACCCAAAAAGACCAAATTTTAAATTGCTGTTCATTACACAATTAAAACTTATATTAATAATATAAGAGTAGTTCCTGTTGTGCCCTCCTCCCGAACGCTTTCGGGGTAATGATGTTTTATCTCGAAAGCGTTCGTAAATTTGTTCATATTTAATGTTTTAGTTTAGCGTAATTTTACGGAATTGCCAACATGTTACCTTTAAAGAAACATAAATTTTGGGCAAATATTATTGGTGTTTTTCTCATCATGGTGTTTATTGCGCTCGCAGTTCGTATCGGGCGTATTCAGCTTGTTGATCATGAGAAATATATTAAACTAGCAAAAGCGCAACAATGCAAAAAGATTGAATTACCCGCCAGAAGAGGTTCAATCCTGGATCGAAATGGAATTAAACTTGCCGAATCTTTGCAGGTAGGATCTGTTTATGTAGACCCTGCAGAAATCGAAGATATCTCCACTGTTGTATATCAGTTAAGCAGACTCTTAAAACTTAATTCATCAAAATTACTAAAACAACTTAACCGAGACAAGCGATTTGTTTGGATTAAACGGAAGGTTAGTGATGAAGAGCTTAACGCAGTCGCGAAATTGTCTCTTAAAGGTGTTTACATTAAATACGAGTATCACCGATTCTATCCTAATCAACAGTTAGCCAGTCATATCCTTGGGTTTACCGATGTTGACGAGAAGGGACTGGAAGGCGCCGAGCTGGCGTTTGACAGCGTATTATCCGGCGTTCCAGGCTACAAATTGATTAACAGGGATGCGCTTCAACGTCAAATTATCACACCTGATGCAGAAGAGCAAATGCCAAAGCATGGGGATAATGTGCTGCTGACGATTGACGCTAATATCCAGCGTTTCACTGAAGAAGAATTGGAAATTGCCTATAAAAAATGGACGCCAACCTCCGCAACAGCCATTGTGATGGACCCGATGACGGGTGAAGTGCTGGCTATGTGCAATTATCCTACGTATGATCCTAATCATTTTAAGAAGTGTCTTCCCGGCAGTAGAAGGAATCTGGCCATCACTGATTGTTATGAGCCCGGATCGATAATGAAGCCCATTGTAATTTCAGGGATATTCGACGAGGGTCTGGTGAAACCCGACGACGTTCTCTTTTGTAATAATGGAGCTTGTGAAATAGAAGGCAGGATTCTGCATGATACTCATGGAGGGCATGGCAATCTTACTGTTTCTGAAATTGTTGTTTACTCCAGTAATATAGGAATGGCGAAGTTAGGTATGCTTATGGGAAATGAAAAAATGTATCGATATCTTGAACAATTCAATTTTGGAGAAAAAACGGGGATTGAGTTGCCGGGAGAAATCGGAGGTATCTTTCGTCCTTTAAAACAGTGGTCAAGAAAATACTCTCTCATTTCTCTTTCGATAGGACACGAGATAGCCGTTACCCCGCTTCAGTTTATTACCGCTTTTTGCAGCATACCGAATGGGGGGCTTTTGCTCGAACCGACGATAATAAAATCAACGATAAATAACGACGGCACAACAAAAGAAGAATTTCAAAGTCCTCAACCCGTAAGACGGGTAATTAATTCAAACATTGCGCGTGATTTAATGAATCCTATATTGATGAAAGTCGTTACAGAAGGCACAGGGAAAAATGCAAACCTGCTGGAATACGATGTTGCCGGAAAGACGGGCACATCGCAAAAAGCCCACGGTGAAGGCGGCAGGTATTCTCACGAAAAATATGTCGGCTCTTTTGTCGCTTATGCGCCTGCAGAGAATCCCCGCATTTGTGTGTTAGTTATGATTAATGAACCACAAAACGGCGCTTACTATGGCGGCACTGTTGCAGCTCCCGTTGTAGGAGAAATTATTAAGCGTTCACTCCTTTATCTTGGTGTAGAACCTTCAAAATTTCAAATAGCAATGCAATAATGTAATCTATTATATACTTGTTGAAAGGAGGTAATGAGCGATTTAAATGGCTTGAAAATGCATGAAATTGTGTGATAAAGTATTTTTAATATAATACCTGTTAAAGGAACGGGGGGATAAAGATGACAAACAAGGAAATTGAAAAACAGAATTTCATTTTATGGTACAGTCTGTATGCCACTGAACAAGAGTTGGAAATGGCGAGAACCAATAACACGGAAACACTCAATAGGCTTTTGAAGGAATATGCTGAAGAAATTGATAAAATTAACAAATCAAGGCGTTTTTACGAACGGATTATTCAGCCGGCAAACGGACAGACACAAGGCTTCGATGCATCATTGGAAATAAATTATTTTTCGTACGAGAGAAAAAGCGCCGTTTTGGAGGGGATGTGCCAATAGGCATGAAATTAAGTGAACTTTGTTCTTGTTTAAAAGAACACCCATCTTATGATTTTGTTGAAAAAGATGTTTGGGGAATAACACATAACTCCAAAAAGGTAAAAGAGGGTTATGTATTTGTTGCCATTAAAGGTCATAAGTTGGACGGGCATGACTTTATTGTCGATGCAGCCGGAAAAGATGCTGCTGCTCTTGTTGTAGGAAAAAGGATAGAAATAACTCCACGGATACCACAAATTGTTGTACCGAATACCCGCAAGGCGCTGGCGTTTCTTAGCAATCGTTTTTATGGTGAACCTTCTTCTAAGATGACGGTAATCGGTATTACGGGAACGAATGGAAAAACAACAACTTCATTTCTCATAAAGTCAATAATTGAAGCCTCCGGCAAGAAGGCAGGACTGATTGGCACCATTCAATATCAAATAGGGAACAGAGTGATACCGGCTCAAGAAACGACCCCTGAATCTGTTGAAATTCAGAGTTACCTCTCTGAAATGCTTAAATCTGATATAAAATACGCCGTAATTGAGGCATCCTCTCATGCCCTATCTCAACACAGACTAGATGGTATTCGTTTTAGTTCCGCAATTTTTACAAATTTATCTATCGAACATCTCGATTATCATGAAAACATAATAAATTATAGAACAGAAAAACTCAAACTGGTAAAAGGGCTAGGTAAAGATGCATTTGCTATACTCAATGCCGACCATAATGCCAGCAAACATTTTGCTGAGTGTACAAAATCACAAGTAATATGGTATGGTATAAAAAGAAAGAAAGCCGATGTAACAGCAGAAATTATAAATATGAACGCCGATACAACACAATTTTTACTAAATTCCCCCTGGGGCAAAAACATAATTACCATAAATCTGGTAGGTAAACATAACGTTTATAACGCATTGGCTGCTGCCGCAAATGGCCTGGCGCTGGGTTTTAAAATCGACACGGTAAAAACCGGCATTGAATCTTTAAGCGGAGTGCCCGGACGTCTGGAAAAGATTGACTGCGGGCAGGATTTCCACATTTATGTTGACTTTGCACACACACACCAGGCGTTACAGACTATTCTGATCACCATCCGTGCAACAACGACAGGACGCATTATATTGGTCTTTGGATGCGGCGGAGACAGAGATAGAAAGAAAAGACCCAAGATGGGGCATATTGCAGAAAGGTATTCAGACCTTTTCTGGATAACAAGCGATAATCCCCGTTCAGAGGATCCTCTGAAAATTATCCATGAGATTCAAAAAGGAATAAAGAAAAACGCCTCTTGCCGGGTACAACCCGACAGAAAAATTGCCATCGAAGAGGCCATTGGGGAAGCGAAAAAGGGCGATGCTGTAGTCATTGCCGGAAAGGGTCATGAACAACATCAGATATTAAAAAACACCATTATTCCATTTGATGATCGTGAAGTTGTGATACAAACCTTACAAAATAATATGGCCTTACACAATTAATAAGGTAAGTTTAATAAAATGGAAATCCTATCCCTCGATGAGATTCTAAAAGCAATTTGTGGCCGGATAATATCCAGCAATGAAGCTGCACAGATAAATGGTATATCTACAGACAGCCGGTCTATTCGATCCGGTGATTTATTTTTTGCGCTCAAAGGGGAACGTTTTGATGGCCACCAGTTTGTCATGCATGCAATGAATACAGGCGCAGCGGGGGCGGTTATTTCAAATGAATTTAAATTAGAACCGGAATACAAAAATTTTCCGGTAATTCGGGTAAAAGACACCACAACGGCGTTAGGAGATTTAGCGAAGTATTACCGCAAAAAATTAAGCGCAAAGATTATTGGTATTACCGGGAGTAACGGTAAAACTACTACCAAAGAAATGACGTACCATTTATTGTCCCAGTTTGGTTTTGTAGCAAAATCACAAAAAAGCTTTAATAATTTCATTGGTGTACCGGTAACTATATTTGAAATAGAAAATAGACATCAATATGGTGTGCTGGAAATGGGTACAAATGCTCCCGGGGAAATTCGACGTCTGTCTGAGATTGGCGCTCCTGATATTGCAGTAATTGTGAATATTTCCAAAGCTCATCTGGAAGGACTCAAAAGTATAGAAGGTGTTGCCCGGGCAAAAGCAGAGATATTAGAAAATCTTCGTAAAAATGGTGTGTTTGTTTACAATGCTGACAACACGTGGTGCGCTAAAATCGCCGAAAGTTTTAAAGGAGAGAAGTTAAGCTTTGGTTTTAGTTCCCAGGCGCATATTAAGTGTACGGATGTAAAGAAAAAAGATAAAGGGTATGTTCTCGAACTCAATGGGCATTTAAACGTTCCTCTTCCCATTCCGGGCTATCACAATATTACGAACTGTTTGGCTTCTTTTGCGATTTGCAAAGCGCTGGGTCACGATATCCGCTGCGTAAAGGATGCCTTTTCCTCTTTTAAACTGCCTTTAATGAGAATTGAACAGCAACGAATTGGAAAAATTACCGTTATCAATGATGCTTACAATGCAAATCCCGAGTCTGTACGTGCAGCCATACAATATCTGAGTGAAATTGATGCAAGGGGTAGAAAAGTATTTGTATGCGGCGACATGCTGGAATTGGGAAATGAGTCTGCCCAGTTACACAAGGAAATTGGGGAAACAGTCTCTTGCCTGAATATTGATTTATTATGGACTGTAGGAAAATATGCATCTGAAATTGCAAAGGCGGCAAAATCATCAGGTGTACCTGAAAGCCAAGTCATCAGTTTTCAGGATGTTTCAGACATTACGCCTGCCGAAATAAATGAACTCAGAGAGAATGATATCGTATTAATCAAAGGTTCCAGGGGGATGCATATGGAAAATATTATTGAGAAGTTCAAGGAATTTTTCTCAAAGCGTGTACCGGCCCATAATTGTAATTAACGAATAAATACTCACTATGGATACCCAGAAAAAGGTACTGTTGGTGGAAAAAGACAATGCCATCTGGCATTTTGTGCGAAGTATACTGAAAAAAGAGATATATGATCTGGACTTTGCTGATGACGCTAAATACGCACTTACAAAAATTCAAAATAATACTACAGACCTGATTCTTTTTGATTGCAATTCTTTGGGGGTAAATATGTCCGAATTCATTTCCTTAATTAAAAACTCAACAGACAATATGCCAGGTATTATAGCGTTAACAAAGAATATAAACGACGATGTCGATTGTACTCAACCAGCGGTGGATGATTTAATCACTAAACCGCTCAATTCGACTGAATTACAATACCGCATCAACCGGGTTTTTGATCGCAGGAATATGATAGATTTATTGAACAAAGACCGGGCAGATTCAGAAGCGCTTCTTCAGATATCAGAAGCGGTATCCTCAACACTGAGTAGCAGAGAGATTCTCCATATCATCGTCAAAAAGGTTGCTTCCCTTTTTGATGCAACGCGTTGTTCCATTTTCCGTGTTGCTCACGAGGAGAAATCCGCCCAGGTGATTGCTTCTCACGATAATCCTGACATTGAGATGGAGATAACGATAGATAATTATCCGGAGGTAAAGAAGGCGCTGGAGACAGGGGAAATGGTGATCGTTCAATATATTCTCCTTGATCCGTTAATGAAGGATGTGCAGGAAAATATACAATCTCTGAAAAACAATGCGATTGTTGTTATTCCGATTATATTGAAAGACAACGTCATTGGAACTCTTTTCTTAAGAAGCGTTCGAGACAATAAATTCTTCAATGAAAGAGAGATAAAATTCTTGAAGGTAGTCGCTCGTATAGCCGCCAATGCCTTGGATAATGCCTTTCTTTACGAAAATCTGGAGTCCACACGGTTGCAGTTGGTACAGTCTGAAAGATTAAGGGCCTTGGGAGAATTGGCTACCGGCGTAGCCCATAATTTTAATAATTTGCTGAGCGGCATCCTGGGGCACACACAAATGTTGCTTTCCAAGGACATCGACGCAACAATCCGGGAAAGATTGCAAATTGTTGAAAAACTCGTGTTAGATGGAGGTGAAATTGTCAGAAGGATTCAGGAATTTACAAGACTTCGGACAACAAAGGATTTTTCAGCAGTCAATCTAAAGGATATTATAAACGACGTTGTCCGAATGACGGAGTTGAAATGGTCCGGGGGACATAATACCTCCAGGATAATGTTACGCGTTGATGCCAATCAGATGGAAATTCCTATTGTAGACGGGAATGCAACGGAACTGAGAGAGGTTTTTATCAACATTTTATTTAATGCAGTTGATGCTATGCCGAATGGAGGAGAGCTGAGGATTAGAACAGAAACTAATGGAAAGAATGTTTTTGTTTATTTCATTGACACCGGCGAAGGTATGACGGAAGAAACCAGGAAAAGGGTATTTGACCCTTTTTTTACAACGAAGGGATCCAAGGGCACTGGTTTGGGGATGAGTGTCGCTTATGGAATAATAAACAGGCACAATGGTCAAATCAGTATAGACAGCGAACTGGGCATAGGCACCACTGTTACTGTACAATTACCCATATCGGAAAAGGTTATTAAAGAAATTGAGTGTAATTATGGTCTTCGACGTGAAGAAAGAACAAGGATCCTTCTCATAGAAGATCACAAAATTACTTTAGATGTACTTGCCGAGAATTTGGTAAACCTTGGCTATTATGTCCAGAAGGTCGAAAGTGGTATGGCGGGTATTAAAATATTCAAGGGTGGGAATTATGATATTGTCATAACAGATGTGGGTTTATGCGATATTTCCGGATGGACGGTCTCTAAAAAAATAAAAGATATGTCATCTCATGTACCTGTCGTATTTATTACAGGCTGGGGCAATCAACTCAGTTCATCTCAGTTAAAAGAATGCGGCGTGGATTACGTACTTACAAAGCCTTTTAGGATAGAAGAGATTTCAGCGATTATAAAAAAGGCTATTGATTCTAAAAAGAATGTCTAAAGCTAAGAAAAGAGGTTAAGAGGACTTTGCTATATAGCTGGCTTTATTCGATAAATTCGTTAGAAATATTTAAATACATATCTTTTCGTTCTTGCCTGGCTGCTTTAACGGCTTTTTTAATCAGTATTATTTTTGGTCATTGGTTTATTAAGAAACTGCGGATTTTAAAGGTTGGTGAGGATACAACAAAAACAGACTCAGAAGAACTCAAACGAATGCATTTCGATAAAAAAAATACACCGACAATGGGAGGAATTGTTGTGAATGTCTCTATCCTGGTCTCCGTTTTGTTCTGGTGTAATATTTACAATGAATATGTTCTTCTGCTCATGTTTACGTTGATCTGGTTCGGTGTACTTGGGTTTATTGATGATTATATTAAACTTACGCAGAAGAATGCAGCCGGTTTGAGCGATGTATCAAAATTATTATTTCAATCAGCATTGGGGCTCATACTGGGGTTGGTCCTATATTTCCATTTCAGTAAGTTTACCTGGGGTACCCAACTGGTGATTCCTTTTGTTAAAGATTTTAGACCCGACTTAGGTTCTTTTTACATATTGGTTGTTGCGTTCTTTATCGTCGGAATGTCAAACGCAGTAAATCTTACCGATGGTTTGGATGGCCTGGCAATCGGGTGCAGCATTATTGCGGGAATTGCTTTTGCTGTTATTGCCTACGCCTCCGGCAGGGTTGACTTCAGTGATTATTTAAGAATTCCTTATGTCCCCGGGAGTGGTGAATTGAGTATTTTTTGCGCTGCACTGGTAGGAGGAAGCCTGGGGTTCTTGTGGTATAACTGTTTTC
>VGXX01000089.1 GCA_016873155.1 Planctomycetota bacterium
TGGCTCGTCACTGGCAACCAGTTTAACCTGATATTTCCCATCAGGCAGACGCAGGGTATCCCATGCATAAGAACCCTTTTTTTGCGTGTTCTTATCGATAACCTTCCATGCCTTTTCGTCTTCACCCTTAAAATATATTGTCAATTGAAGGGAGTCATTGTTTGGGTCTTCTGTATCCCACTGGATATTTTTTTGCGCTATCTGGTGATGCGGCTTCTGGACAGCGGGCGTCTGGGGTTTTGTTTCCGCCTTGCCGTCTGTCTTTGCCTCCGGTGGTTTTTGTGATGCGGAAGAAGATTCTTTTTCTATGGTAAAATTAACTATTTTAGGAGGCTGGTTTTTCGGCAAATACGATAATGATACCATGTTTATTGCAGGCGTCGTATCGGTATTCACTGTTTGCAAGGCAGCTTTATATTGTATAAAACGCGCAGGGGCGCTTATTATTCTTTCACCGGACGACAGGTACGGAGTTGACCAGCTATCCCAGGTAAGATCGGGTTTCTCACAGTTTCCTGAACGGGTCGCAAGCGTGATCTTCGTGCCTTCCGGTTGTGCAGCTTCCCAATAAATACATCCCCAATCAGAGATGGTTGTTGTATCAAGCACGCTGGAAATAAATGCGCCCTCTGTTACAAAAGATGGCCATATTTTATAAACCTTTCCCATATTGCCGGTGCCCACGTATAATTCACTATTATTGGTATTTAAACAGCAAAGCGCCTGTACTTCTTCAACATCTACCATACTGCTTGAAGTCTCATCTTTGCAAACTTTATATACACCTGACTTATTCCCGGTAACCACATAAAGGTTATCCTGTGTATCCAGGGAAATGCCGAGGATAAGAGCCTGGCCGGTTTCGAATATCTTTCGTACAAGTCCTTCTTTTGTGATTTTATAAACATAATTTGGCGCCATGGGAATGCCTGTAATTTTTGGCGGCGCCTCAGTTTCCCTTGACGGTGGTCTTTGCTGCGCCATACTTGCAGGTTGGGCCATGGGTAATTCTTCAGGGAGGTTCAAATCCCAGGCCCTTTCTTCTTTAGAAAAAGGCGTAACAACTCCGGTCTGGGTGACGACCGGGGCTGCCGGAGCCGCAGGCACGAAGACTTGTGCGCCCGACGCCGTCCCCGCATAAATATTGCCTGACGAATCCATTGCAAGACTATGAATTTCACCTTCGCTCGCATCGTACAGTACCTGCGCCTCCCCGGCGGGTGCAATCTTATAAACCAAACCGTTTGGTTCTGTTCCGGCATAAACAGTGTTATATTGATCAAGCAGAATATCCAGCAGGTTTGTTTCCGGTGAATCAAAAAATACGGACGGGACGCCATCGGGCGATATCTTGAACAGTATGCCCTCATTTCCCGTTGCAGCAAAGAGATTCGAATCATTGTCTACTGCCATATCCCATACATAAGCAGCGGACAGGCGGCAAAACACCGATGCCTCGCCTCTGTTGTTTATTTTGTAAATAATGCCTTTCGGTGAAGTGCCTGCATAGAGATTGCCGTGTTTATCACAGACAATGCTCTGGATATACAATTCAGGCGACCTGAAGAGTTCTACGGCCTCAGAACCGTTCTTTATGCAATAAACGACTCCGGGGTCGCCCGACCCAACAAATACCCGATTCTGTAAGTCGGGAGCCATCGACCAGACGAAGGCGCTTTTGATGCCCGTAACGGCCTCTGTTTTTGGCGAAAGCCGTATTTCACCCGCACTGTGGATAGATACATTTTGAGTAATGCCTTTGTCGAACTCGGTTTCTGTCGATTGAGTCCAGACATTGGTGGTCGTACCATCGGCGCGTGAAACCAGCAACAGGAGGAAAAACAACGTAAAAATTTTTACCATAAGTAAACCTTTCATGCGTGTTCCTTATTGTTTATTTAACCGATACCGGGATGCTTTGATTTCCGCTCACCACATATGCGGTCGGGATACGTGATATTACTTCGTCAAAGAGAGGTCCGATCCCGCTTTGATTGGAAAAACTCATAATGGAAAGCATCGAGGTTGGAAGCGACGGGAATCCTTCTCCTTTATAGGTAATTCCTTTCTTTGGCAAGAGGACACGTACCATGAGATTGTTGTTTCGTTCCATGTTTTCTACGTAATGCAAAAGCTGCTCAAAATTCGTTGGCAGGAATTTTCCGGCAGACCGCCCCATGTTCAAGGCCTGTCCGTACGTGGCGTCGCAGGCAGTGACATTCAGCGTACTTCCGGGAAGCGTATCTTCCGGTATTTGCATCGATACCGTTTGATAAAAACTCTCCCCTGTAAACGGTTTGATACGGACGTCTACCTGTAACGTGTCGCCGGGCTTGACTTGTTTTTTATCCACCTTAATGGCTTCAATATATGCCGTTTTGCGTGTGTCTAATACCTTAATTTTAAGTTCAATCCGGTTCACACGCACTTTCTGAAACTGGTTGTTCAGGATCATGGAAAATGGCTGTACTATATGGTTGAGAGGAAACCACGACGGATCGAGCTCATAAAAAACGTTTTCAACCACAACGGGTTTTTCGTAACCATCGATTTGCGCTGCAAGTTTTATGTTTACCGATTTTTCCCCCAATCTCCTTTCCGTCGACAGCACAGCGCTCTGGGCTGCCATCAGAACAAGGCTTGGCGTCAGCAGTTTATTATCAATGATCTCAAAATCGTAGGCAAGGTCCTGTGAACCTTCCACTTCAATACGACAGGGCACCATGCGGGATGATTCACCAAAAATACCGGCAATCCCTGACCTTCTATCCTGATGTATTCGACCAAGTATTTCTTGCGGAGAAGCCATTTTTACAGAATTCGACTGGCTGGTGAGGATGGCATACACATAAGCGGACGCCATGGGGAGGTCTGCCGTCCCTGTTTGCAAAAAAGGATGCCCAAAGGCCAAGACGTTATCTCCCTCTACGTATGTCACCGTTCCAACAACAGCGGCGCTGAGGTCTCCCTTAACTAAGATCGCAGCTACCGACGCCCCTGGAACAAGCTTGGCCTTTTCTGAAATACTATCTCTTTTTTCTTTTTCGGAAAGGGGGCTTACAGAAACATAGCTTCCCCCTTGTACAGGGTATAGTCCGTAAGTATTGAAAAGGGGTTGCATTTTTTGTAAAACTTCGCCGTTAACACCCGATACTACCAGGGGGGTGAGAATCGGCATAAGCTTCATATTACCCGAACTCCCCTGTATTAATTCTTGCGACATCAGGGGAGCAACCTGTAAACACGGTTCAGACTCGTTCTGCGGGAAAGACGGCAGTTCCCAATCAGTAGAAGTAAGTGAAACGTCTTTCTCCTGTACCGGTATGTTGAGCAAGGTGCTTTTCATTTCATTAATCGGAGTAACGCCGGCAATCGCCTCTTTTGCAAAGCTCCATCCATAAGCAACTGCGCCGATGAGGCGATTATCGATATATACAGGACTGCCGCTCATACCGGCAATAATGCCCGATTTTTCCAAAGGGTCACCCGACATCCTGATCAGGATCATATTGCTCTTTGCTTCCCAGTTTCTCAGGATACCCAATACCTCCACATTGAACATCTCGACCCGGTCACCAATAAAAACGGTTTTGCCGTATCCTTTCATGCCGGGCACAATTTCATCAATATTCATGATGTTTTCCGTGGCGAAGATTAACGTCTTGCCGGATGAAATGAAGACAGAAAAAAAGCCTAAAATCATGAATAAATAAGGTAATTGACGCTCTTTCAATTTCATGCTGAAACTCTACCAATTTAGCAATTTATTGTCAAGGTATAAAAGATGTTGAAATGTTGCCCTTTAGCATTTAGACTATGATTGTTATGAATACAACCGTACTTAATCTAAAGGACCAAACGCTTTATTGGAAACACATAGAAGCGGCTGCCCAGGCTTTGAGGATGGGCGAACTGGTTGCCTTCCCCACAGAAACAGTGTACGGACTTGGCGCACAGAGAGACGACACAAAAGCCATCGAACGGATCTACGAGGTAAAGAACAGACCCGAAGAAAAGCGGCTAACCTTGATGATTGCTGATCCCGATGATGTAAAAAAATACGTCGATCATATCTCCGATACGGCAAAGAGACTTATGTCTCTCTTCTGGCCGGGCGCACTGGCAATTGTTTTCCCTTTAAAAAACGGTTCGGACATGAGCATTCGACTCCCTGATAATGCCGTGGCAAGGGATCTGCTCCGTACGGTAAAAATACCCATATTAACCACAAGCGCCAATATTTCAGGGCATCCTCCCGCCACAGATGCGCAACAGGTCATGATGTATCTCGGAGGAAAAATTCACATGATCCTTGACGGCGGCTCGACACGGCTTCGTTCATCTTCCACGGTGCTCAAAGTAAAGGACGACACCATCGAGATCGTTCGTCACGGCATTATCACAGAGAGTATTATCCGAAGTTGTCTTGAAAATAGTCGGGCAAAAGTGTAATAAGACCGTCTTGATATAGGAGGAAATGAAAATATGGGTATGCGGAATTTGTTAATTGTTCATGGTTCGGGAACGACTCGAAACCGTTTGAAATCTTATATCCTGTCTGAATTGGATGACATTGCCATTT
The DNA here is from genome assembly GCA_016873155.1 of Planctomycetota bacterium. Classification (GTDB taxonomy): domain Bacteria; phylum Planctomycetota; class Brocadiia; order Brocadiales; family Brocadiaceae; genus Wunengus. Next base: position 4,583 of record VGXX01000089.1, read on the forward strand.
CTGAGGTTTCTTCATCTCAGGAAGCTATTCAAAAGTGCCAGGAACAAAAATTTGAATTGGTACTTTGTGGTAAGGAATTACCTGATTTGAATGGACTGGCGCTCTATAAAAAGATACACCCCCTGTCCATCAACAAAGAAGTTGCCTTTATTCTCGTAACCTCGACCAATACTGCCGAGAATATAAAAGAATTACTCGAACATGGCATTACCCATTATTTAGTTTTCCCTTTTACTTCAAAAGAACTTCGAGACAAGATTAACTCAGCCTGTGATCCAAGAAGATGGCGTGCATACGAACGAATTTACATACCGGACACACAGGCTATAATTCATACAAAATATGACGAAATTGAAGCAAATATTATTAACATAAGTATAAATGGCGTGGCTTGTGACTTTGTATATTCGAGCGAACATTCAAATTTCCTGGGAAGCACACACATTACCATAAAATTCCCCGCTGAATATAACAGCGTTCAGGTAAACAACTTGCCATGTAGATTTTTGCGGTTAAATGTTTTAACTTGGAAACCTGATGGTACCCCGGAACGTGTCCATGCAGCCTGGGGAATCTTAGGACTTTCTATTCAGGAAAAAAAGATTATGGAACAGATTTTTGAAGAATCTAAAGAAAGGGCTTAATTAATACAATAATGAAGATCGCATTAGCGTCAGATCATCGAGGTTTTGAGTTTAAGAAGCACGTGGCATCCATGCTTGCCCAAATGGGACATACAGTTAAGGATTTTGGCACGACAACAGGCACTGAATCAGTAGATTATCCGGATTACGGATTGAAAGCAGCCCGATCTGTCGGAAGCGGAGAAAGCGACAGAGGGATTCTGATCTGCGGCACTGGAATTGGGATGTCTCTCGTAGCCAACAAGGTCAAGGGTGTTCGCGCTGCGGTATGCCATAATCTTTATACCGTAGAAATGAGCCGGAGACACAATGATTCCAACGTATTGTGTATTGGCGCCGATGTGATAGACGAAGAACTTCTTGAACAAAAGGTCAAGCTGTGGCTAGAAACCCCTTTTGAGGGTGGAAGGCACGCCCGCCGTGTGGATAAGATTATGGACGCTGAAGACGGCAGCGGGATTTAGTCCAGGGGAATCGTCTGTGCCCCCGTGGGTATCGCAAGCGTAAATACTTTCGGGTCGAGATCACCATTCACGACAATATTGGAAAAGGCAAGGCTAAAGGTGGTGTCGTACGCAGGCCAGCGAACGTCGATCCTTTGCGGTATCCTGCATTCTTTATAAGTTGCATAATTGGTAAAAACGGCCTGTAGCCTTATAGAACCGTCAGCATTAAACAATTCGCAGCGAAATACCTCGCCGTTAACCCTGTCAACCAACAGATTCCCTTTAAGATTCACATCACCCTTATCCATTTCCAGCATATGAATCAGCCAATAGGCAGGCCAGGTTTCTAAGGTATGTTTTTCTCCTTCTAAAATTTCTTTGTAATTGAATAAACTCGCCATATCTCCCGGGAAGATATTGATGCCAAGAGCCTCGATCCTGTGAAAGGTGTTACAAGCGCCTGTGTAAACCTTGTTTTCCAGCGGAACATAAAGCCGGAATTTATCCCCATCAGAAGATATATCAAATACGGTCGTGGCAAGTTTAGAGCCTATTGCCCGCAAACTCTTCGGGTTTTGGTATAGTATCAATCCGGTGCAGCGGACGGGGCCTTTGAGGTCTGGGGCAGTAAGGGTCATTGCTATGTTTGCGCGAAAGGTGGCAAGCCTGGAACCGTTGGAAATGATCGCATCGCGTATTTGCTGTAATGAGAGGTTTTGGGGCTTCCCCTGGATATTCCTTAAAATAGCAGCGGTATCCTCCCAAATCGGTTTCTGCGAAACGGGGGTCTTATAGGTAGCACAGCCAGATGCGAGAATCGCACAGAGAAAGAAACTGCGCATCACATACATTTTCAACCGTACCTTTGAATTTTGCATTTCATTTCCGAATAATTTCAAGCACAGATTCAAAAACTTTTTTAATATATTTCCCATGGAAACCAGATCTTTAGAAGAAAGCCTGCCCGGTTTTTTCAAAACCAGGGTTTGTTCAATAGTTGATATCGCCTGTTTGATAGCCAATGGCTTTAATAAACCTGCAACCTGCCAATCTTCTATTAAACATTCTCCTATTTTGACAAAACTCCTTAAACTTATGGTAAAGTAAGCGAACTGGTTAGTCAAGTATTGTTTAATTGAAATATGAAGGTCTGGCCATCTGTCCCTGTGCAGGAGGTATTGAGATAATTCTTTTTACGAAACCTAAAATAATGTATAATTGCACCAATTAATAAAACAATCCTGTTCAAGGGAAAAAATTATTGGGGACTAGTTACAAAAAATCTAAAATACATTGAAAGGAAGACGATGAAAAATGAGATGTCGATAGCAAGGGGAGGGATTATTGCGGTTGCAATTATAATCTTATGGGGATTGGCATTGCGGCAAGTCGCCTCTGCGGCAGAAATAGATTTGCAGAAAGACGTCTATCTGTTCCTGCACGACAGAAATGACCTGCAGGAAAAAGCGGTAAACGCCTTGGTTACCTATGGATTTTTAAAGGAGAAAATAACCCTGGCTACCCCGGAAAAAGTGGGCAATGTAGGCGACTATATGGCAATGCTCTGGAAACCGCCAGCGCCTGACCATATAAAAATCCAAAGGATAACAAGGGTTGAAAAAACAGAACCGGAAGAAATCAAAGGGCTATGGAGGGGCGTTTCAAGAGAGGATATAGATTCTATTCCTTTGAAATAGGAGCAAATGGGGCGCCCTTAATCATCTTTTGGTTGTACCCTCCGGGAGACTGATTTGCAGTGCCCCTTTCGTATATGTTTTCCCCTAACCCAACGAGTCGGAATACGTAGCGCGGGTGGTTTATCCCCCGCCAAATGCCGACCACGCTTGTCATTGACCTGGATCGGGGAAGGGATCGGCGCTATGTTTTTTTGTCGAAAATGTAAAAATATATCTTGCGCCTACTTCAGGAACAGAAACTACAGCTACCATATAGTTTTATTTGCTTATTGTCCATTCCCCCGTAAACACCTCCGTTGCCGGGCCAGTCATGTAAACATTCCCGTCTTCTGACCATTCCAACTCCAGGTCACCTCCCGGCAAATGAGCGAGAATTTTGCGCTCGGTCTTTTTGTTGAGGACACCTGCAACGCATACGGCCGAAGCGCCAGTCCCGCAAGCCAAGGTTATCCCCGAACCGCGTTCCCACGTCTTCATAGTAACCTCTTTAGGACCATGTATTTTCACAAAGTGAACGTTTGTTCTTTCGGGAAACAACTGATGTCGCTCAATTTCAGCGCCATAGTGAGGCAGGTCGATCTTATCAAAATTGTCAACAAATATAACGCAATGCGGATTTCCCATAGAGACACAGGTAATTCGAAATGAAATCCCTTCGCTAACAGGCAAAAGTTCACCCCCTCCCCCCGTATCAGGTACGGGGCAGGCTCTAACCCCTCCCACCAGGGGCGGGGAATACTCATTGCCTCCTTGTATTCCTCCCCCTTGACGGGGGAGGTTTAGGTGGGGGTGATCTGTTACGCTAATAGTTAATATCTCATCAATTACCTGCGTTTCTTTGCCGAGCATAGGAATTTCTGAACGCATGAGTTTTGGTTTTCCCATGTTGACTCTCGCACTGGACACTTTCCCATTCGTTGCAAAAAGCTGGATTGTCTTTACACCTGCCGGGGTTTCTACGGTGAGCGGATTCTTTTGTGTGATTTTATGGTCGTAGACGTACTTTGCCACACATCGGATACCGTTTCCGCACATCTGCGCCTCGCTGCCGTCCGCATTAAAGATACGCATCTTGCAATCAGCAACCTTCGACGGCAGGATAAGGATAAGCCCATCAGACCCCACGCCAAAATGCCTGTCGCTGATACTTTGAGCAAGCTTTGCGGGTTCTTTGACCTCTTCTTCGAAGCAATTGACATAGACATAGTCATTGCCTATACCGTGCATCTTTGTAAATTTCATGTGGTTACTTTCCCTTTCCAAAAAGCACGACTCTGATGGTTTTTAAAAATACCACGAAATCCAGGATAAACGACATGTTCTTGATATAATAGAGGTCGTATTGTAATTTTTCTTCCGTTTGTTCTATCGAAGATGCATACGGGAACTTTACCTGCGCCCAGCCGGTTAGACCTGGTCTTACCAGAAGCCTCTGGGTATAAAAAGGTATTTTTTCTTCAAACTCCCTTATAAAAACCTCCCGTTCCGGACGCGGTCCAATCAAACCCATATCGCCCTTAATGACATTTACCAATTGCGGGACCTCGTCCAATCTCCATTTTCTCAGAAATCTCCCAATCTTCGTAATCCTGGGATCGTTATCAGCGGCATAAACCGCACCGGTAAGCGACTCTGCATCCTCCACCATGGTACGGAATTTCATAATGGTAAATTTTCTACCGTCCTTGCCGACACGTTCCTGTGTATAAAAAATCCTGCCCCTGGAATCGCATTTTATTGCTATTGCGAGAAACACCATAACAGGTATTAACAAAATACATAGTATCAATGCGATAATTGCTTCCAGAATAGGCTTAATCAACCTGCTATACAGTTTGGGCTTGCCAATGGCAATGTGGAGCATCCACATATTATTGATATGTTTAAACGGTATTTTACCCGTTAATTGTTCGTAGATAGCGGGCATATCAATGATATCTACGCCTTTCCACGAGCAATTAATCAACGCCTTGATTAAATCGGCATGTTTTTCATGGGTAATAGCCGCAACTATCAGGTCAATATCATTTTTACGAATGACCTTATCTATCGTATATCGATCTCCCAATACGGGCACCCCATCAATGAGTTTACCTTTCTTTAGCGGGTCGTCATCGATAAAACCTACCGTCCTCAATCCTGATTTTTGCAACCTGTTTATCTCATGCAAAATGGTCTTCCCTGCCCATCCTGCGCCAACAATGAGGACGTTCCGTTTGAAAATCGGCTGTTCCAGGAGATAACTGTATAAAATCCTCCACCCGATGATAAAAAGGGTAATGAGTATCCCATTGAGAATGAATACACCTCGTCCTATTCGCAGCGACCAGTTCATATAAAACAACAATGTGGTAATGACAAAGGCGCTGGTGGAGGCGAGCGTGATAGCCATGACATTCCCGATAGATTTAAAATCCTTTCGAATATCATAAAGTTCTGTGGAAAAGAACACCATAATGTAAATCAGGCCTGTTAGTATAAATGACCAGGGATTACTTTGTATATAACCCCACCCGGCGTTCAATCCTAAACGAAGTATTGCCGATAGAAAGATGGAACCATTTACAATAAGCAGGTCTCCAAAAATGAGCAATATAAGCCGTTTTGAGATTGGATAATTAAAAATCTTGATTGTCATGGTTAAACCCAGCCTAAAAATTTTTCAATGTCACTAAAAAAGATTCTGGGATTGTGCAGGTAAACGCTGCTCCTTGCCTTCGCCCTTTCAAAGATGCGCATAACGCCTTTATTATAATTGTGGAAGGCGTCTTTTACCTCATTTTCAAGCGTTACAAAATCCCCAAAATCCATCGTATCAACCCTTCGATTTACATCCTTCAGATAATAGTCGCTCGGTATGCGGGTAAAGAAATCTTCATACGACATTTCTTTGTTAACCAGCCCATGTTCGACACCCACATCAAAGAGACGCGTCCCCGGGAAAGGCTCATAGACGCCGATTGATGCAAAACTGGGTTTTATTTTATACAATAATTCCAGGGTATTTTTGACATCTTCCTTTGTCTCTGTTGGTATACCCATCATAAAATAAGCCGTCCAGTGGATTCCCGCCTCCCGGAAAAGCCTCGCCGCTTCTTGTATTCGTTCGAAGGTAATCCCTTTGTCCATCAATTTTAAAATTCTCTCGCTGCCCGATTCAATACCCACCTTTATGCTGTTACAACCAGCCTTCTTCATAGTCCTCAAAAGTTCCGGGTCCACCAAATCCACCCGCGTATTACAATCCCAGTTAATTTTTATGCCTTCATTCATCAGCATATTACAAAATTCCATGACCCTTTTTCTGTTCACCGTAAAAGAATCATCCTTAAATGTGAACTGCCGGGTCCCGTAACGCTGATGCACGTACTTGATTTCTTCCACAATATTTGTTAAAGAACGATACCGTACCTTTCTCGTCCATATCTGTGTTGCGCAATAGGAACAGCTATACGGACAACCCCGGCTCCCCATTAACAATCCCATATCTTCCGAAGTATACGTATCCAAACCTAATAACGTTTCTCTGTCTGGAAACGGAAGGCTGTCTAAATTATCTATAAATTTTTTTGTATTATTGCAAACAATCTTATCGCCATCCCGGTAAGAAATTCCTGGTATTGTACCGAAACTATTGTTCCTCGAACCCCCGATCAGGGTCGGGGGCAGGTTTAACGTGTTTACCAATTCAAGTAATACTGCTTCACCCTCTCCATTCACAACAAAATCAACGTCTTTCGTGTTCTTAAGGATCTCCTCTGCCTTCAAAGCCGCATGTGGGCCGCCAAAGACAACATAACAATTTTTATTGTATTTTTTCGCCAGGGAAGCGATCGTAAACGCAGACGCAGCCTTCGGGGTCATAACCGTAACCCCAACGATATCGGGTTGGTATTTTACAAATATTTCCGAAATCTCTTTTATAATGGGATTTTCCGGGTTCCTCAATTCCTTCAGGTAAATACGATATTTTTCAGGCAGCCTCGTGTAATCCATCCCCTTTGAATTTTTGTTGCAGTCGGCGTCGTAGATGGTTACCTGATGCCCGGCCTTTTTCAGCGTTGAGGACAGATAGCTTAGTCCTAAAGGGAAATACCGGTTAAAATAATTGAAGAATCGGTAAAAAGGCGGGTCTACCAAAAGAATTTTCATTTCCACAAACCCCTGTCCAAACTCCTGTATTGTATCGCTTCAGATACATGCTCTATTTTTATATGCTCGCTTTCGTCCAGATCGGCAATGGTGCGCCCCACTTTGAGAATCTTACTGTGTCCGCGCGCAGAAAACCCCAATTCCGTCATTGCCTGATAAAGAATCGCTTCTGCATCTTTATCCATCACACAATATTTTTTAACCTGCCTGGAAGACATATGGGCATTCATACCCGTTGGCTGATCTTTAAACCGCTCTTTCTGCATTGCACGGGCAACCATCACCTTTTTTCTGATATCCACAGTGGATTGCATCTCCCTATCAGCAACAAGTTCATTATAGCGTACCGCAGGCACCTCTACCTGAATATCCATTCTATCCAACAACGGGCCTGAAACCTTTGACATATAACTTTGAATCTGATGGGGCGTACAATGACATTCCCTCCGTTTATCGGTATAATACCCGCACGGACAGGGGTTCATGGCGCATATAAGCATAAAATTTGCAGGGTACGTGACCGAATTTAACGCCCGCGAAATGGTCACGCTGCCTGTTTCCAGCGGCTGCCGTAAGACTTCTAATGTCCTTCGGTCAAATTCCGGAAGTTCATCTAAAAAAAGCACGCCATTATGTGAAAGACTAATCTCGCCGGGTCTCGGGAATGAACCGCCGCCGATTAATCCTGCCGTACTGATTGTATGATGAGGGGCGCGAAATGGCCTTGTAGAGACCAATGATTGTTTCGAGTCAAGGAGTCCCAGCACGCTGTAAATTTTGGTCGTCCCTAAAGCTTCCTCCAGGGTGAGCAAAGGCATAATTGTGGGGATACGTTGCGCAAGCATCGTCTTGCCGGCGCCCGGCGGCCCTACCATAATCACATTATGATTTCCTGCGACGGCAACCGTCAAAGCCCTCTTTACGTGTTCCTGACCTTTGACGTCTGAGAAATCCACGTCATAGCCAGAAGATTCCTTAAACACTTCGCTGAGCTTGATCTTATATGGCGCCGCAGGAATCGACCCAGTCAAAATTCCTACCGTCTCTGTAAGGGTTTCAACGGGAATGGTATCAAGCCCGTCAACAACCGCTGCTTCTGGCGCATTTTCAGCAGGCACCAGAAATTTTTTTATCCCCGACTCTCTACACTTAAACGCCATTGATAAACAACCCTTAACCGGACGCAGCCTGCCATCCAGAGACAGC
>VGXX01000090.1 GCA_016873155.1 Planctomycetota bacterium
AAAAAGTGCCGAAAACCAGGCCACGTGAATATTGCATAACAAACGATAAGGGAGACGGCGCTGGGCAGGAATATAATATGATTCCATACCCCCAGTGACATCAGAAAGCCGACCAGTATAAGGCCTATTCTCTTGAGGTATGGTTTCTGGCTGCGACAGAATTTGACGTATACCCAGATCGTTCCGAAGAAGAAAAAGGGATTGAGAACAAACACCTCACCGCAAAGTCGTGAGAATATAACAACTGGCGGAAAAGTTAAAAGGAAGCAGGCTATCCATCGCGCACGAATAAGGGAAAATTGCCGTACGATGTCATAAATCGCAGAGATTGTTATAATCACGAAAACAGGGCCCAAACATCGCAAGCTCCAGATGGAATTCCCTAAAATTTTTGTAATGATCGCCAGGAAATAAGCATGAATTGGAGAGGTGTAATAGTTGAAAACACCGTGCAATGGCCGTGCACCATCATGAATCATTTCCACAAAAAGGCCGAATATTGCCTCATCCCGGTGTAGTCCGACAATATCATCCAGTTTCCAGAACAGGATAATTATGCCCGCAGACAGCCAGGCAAAGTAGCGCCACTTCTTTTTTATTTCGTTCACCATCTATGTTAGTATAGCAAAAAACTTCTCTTTTTTGTAAGTTTCAAGAAATGGTGACGAGTGGCGAATGACGAGTGACGCGAGAATCGTCACCTGTCACCCGTCACATGCCACTTGTCATCTGTCTTCGTTTTTCTTCTTTAGTTGCGGCGTATCTGCACTATACTACAAATTTATAAAACCTTGCTTTCCCCATTTACATGAAGACAAGTTCTAGCAAAGATTTTTGTGGAAAATATTTTACCACCCCTTTCCCCTCCTTGCGAAGGAGGGGATTGAGGGGTGGTTTTTTGGTCGTGGCTCTGCCACGCTGTGATATATGATATATTAGCAGTATATTTTCAGTTTATCCAAAACGCATCTTAGCTATTCTTTGCAGCAAAGTCAATAAGTGAGAAGAGCGTCCTCCAATCCCCCTTTTACCTTTGATTTTACCATTGCTTGCTGGTACAATTCCGAAAATTTCCTTCAATAAATGCAGATAAAATTACGCCAAAAGTTATTAGTCGCAAAGCATTGAAAAGTCATAAATTATATCCGACCAGACTTACGATTTAAAAATATTTTTTCATGCGTGCTTTTTAACAAAGCAATGACATAACCGAAAGAGAAGATAATCTCGTATGCCGATTGAAAATATTTTATTATGGGTTGCGGTATTGATATTCGTGAGCGTCGTTTCAAGCAAGCTTTCCGATAAGTTTGCAATCCCTATCTTGTTGCTATTTTTGACAATCGGGATGCTTGCCGGTTCAGAAGGAATAGGCGGTATTTATTTTGATGATGCGCAGTTAGCCAAGTCCATTGGCATTGTGGCCCTCATCTTTATTATTTTCTCCGGAGGTCTTGATACCAACTGGAAAGACACCAAATCAATTATTTTGCCGGGAGTCATTCTTTCTACGGCAGGGGTTTTAATGACCGCAATCATAACAGGGTTCTTTGCCGTCCATATCCTAAAATTTTCTCTTTTGGAAGGAATGCTGCTTGGTTCCATAGTTTCTTCAACTGATGCCGCCGCTGTATTCAGCATTTTAAGGTCTAAACGAATAAGCCTGAAACAGCCTTTGAAGCCGCTACTTGAGCTTGAGTCTGGCAGTAATGACCCGATGGCTATTTTTTTAACTGTCGGATTTATCAGTATCCTGACGACAAAAAATATGGGTATTGCTGCCTTGATTCCCAGATTTATACTGGATATGAGTGTGGGATCTCTCATAGGTTATTTCATGGCGCAATATATCTATTGTATTCTTCATCAACCGTCTGAAGCTGGGATATGAAGGACTTTATCCGGTAATAATGATTTCGCTCGTGCTGCTGACGTATGTAATTGCGGTTTTTCTGAAAGGTAACGGAATCCTTGCGGTGTATCTTGCCGGTTTGATGCTGGGGAATGCAGAGTTTCCAAATAAAAAGATGATCATGAAATTTCACGAAGGTTTGGCTTGCGCAAATTGTAATGTTTGTAACACTGGGCTTGCTTGTTTTTCCTTCGCATATCGTTCCACTAATAGGGGCAGGATTTCTTCTAACGTTTCTTCTTATGGTAGTTGCTCGCCCTGTTAGCGTATTGTTATGTCTATTGCCGTTTAACATGAATATGCGAAAGAAAGTTATGGTTGCCTGGGTTGGTCTTCGGGGATCGGTTCCGATTATCCTGGCGACATTTCCTTTTATGGCAGGCATCCCGCAGGCAGATACTATTTTTAATATCGTATTTTTTGTTGTTATTGCGTCAGTTTTTATCCAGGGAACGTCTATTCCGATCCTTTCCAGAATATTGAAGCTGGATGTTCCCCTGGCAAACAAAAAGAATTATCCCATTGAATTTGAAAAGACAGCGGCTTTCGATGCCGAAATGATAGATGTTATTGTTCCGTTTGACTCAGAAGTGGTGGATAAGAGGATTAGCGATTTAGACGTTCCTGAGAAATGCCTTATTTTACTTATTTGTCGGGAAGGTAAATTTGTTATACCATCAGGATCTATGGTTATAGAGAGTGGTGATGTTTTGCTGGTACTGGCAAATACGGCTGATTTTTTGGTTTTTCAATAAATGCTGGCGCGTCTTAAAAAAGAAGGGAAATAAATTACCAGCGTGGATAATACTATAATACGAAATAACCGGTATTACAAAGTACCGTTCTTAAGCGCCAGCATAACAGCGCCCTTAACCGGTTCCCTGCACAATTGTATGGATGTTATTTCTGGAAGTTCCGCCTGAATTTTTTCTACGATAATTTCTCTTACCATTTCTACGTTCGTCAGGACACCGCCGCTAAGAACCAGGGTTGCGCCTTCTTTACCAAAATCAATCTGCTTTACAGCCGCTGAGATATCGGAAAAAAGGTCACTGGCGGCTTTCCTTAAGATATTTTTTGCCGATTCGTCACCGGTGTTTGCAGCCTGGTTAACGATTTTTGCAAGGTTTGCAATATCAGTTGGTTTTGTCGTTTTCTGATAAACGTAATTTACTACATCCCGCACAGAACTCAGATTCCACACATTTAAGACTCTTTGGGCAAGAGGAGTTGTTTCGCCGGATACATCATAAGCCTCTAAAACCTCTTTTAAAGCCATTCTGCCTATCTCATAACCACTTCCCTCATCCAGAAGATATCCCCACCCCCCAACCTTGATTTTGTGTCCCTTTACTGTTTCTCCGTAAACAACAGAGCCGGTACCTGATATGACTACAATGCCGTGCCGCTCACCAGCCCCGGCGACTAGCGCTATAACAACATCAGAAACAACCTCTATATTTTTTGACGGATTAAATCTTTTACTAAGTGTATTATAAAACGGGGGTGTACTTAATATCTGCCATATTACGTTACGCATCGCTGCCTGTTTTTCTTCCGATGCGCCAACCCCGGCAATACCGGCGCAAACGGCTTCTATCTGAAGTTCCGGTAAGTTCTGTATTGCCTCTAGAATCGCCTTTTGCAATGTTTCCCTGATTTCTGGCACAGATACAAAATTAGGATTCGTAGTCCCTCCGCTGCCGCGACCAATAACCTTTCTGTCTGAAGTTGCCAGCACACAGACGGTCTTTGTCCCTCCCCCGTCAATGCCTAATACACATCTCTCCACATAAGCCTCCTCAAGTTAGAATGTCTCCTGCCCAAGAGGGGAACAATTCGTACCATATATTGAATATGTGGTTTATAGTAAACGTTAAAAGAAAGTTGTCATCGAGGAGGAACGACGAAGCAATCTCAAAACAGGAATTGCTTCGCTGTCACTCTCAACGACGTTTTATGTCAACTTATTTAATACGTTCACTATAGTCAAACACGGACAAACATTGTTTGTCCCAGCCACCCAAGAACCCGCATAAATAATAATGAAAATTCCTATACAATCAAGTCCTGCTCTTTTTTGTCAAGGAATACAGGGTCGCAGGAAACAGGCTTAATAAGAGTCTTGGGTGGATACTTTTGAAAAAGATATCTTTATACGTAGCATTTCCTGTTACCGTATTCCATAACACCTCATTCATCCATCTTGTTTCCCACGTATCCGGATGTTCAGATATATATTTTAAATGGGATGACACTACATGTTTCTGTCTCGATATAATGTCATTTGCCGCGAGGATTATGCCGCCGTAAATGTTGTCGCGACCCAGCAGTCTTTCGGCGGGTTTAAAATATCCTTCTTCAAAATCTTTTTCAGATATGCCTCGCTCAAATGCGGTTTTTACGGCTAGTTGTGCAGTTGTGAATGCAGAGTCTATGCCGTTTTTATAGGTACGGGAGATACCGGCGTCACCGATGATGACGAGCCTGTTTGTGTACGGATGTCTGGCGTGATTAATTGGTATTGAAGGAAAACAGATACACCGTTTCTTTGAGTCATCCCAACCTTCAGGGAGCATCTTTTGTATCTTAGGTTGATTCATGAACGTGTTTAATTGTGCCTTATCCATATCTTTTTTACCAACGAGGCAGATGGTCAGAAACTCTCCTTTGGGGATAAATGCAGCGAATTGTATAAATTTTAAGCCCAGCGAGAAGACGTAGATATTGTTGCCATACAAGGCATCATTTATTGTTCTTGTCGGGTAAATATCCATGATACAGGTTCGGACAGTTTTGGGCGGTGTATAACCAAAACCCAATTTTCCCAGTTCAGATGGGGTATCTGAATTGACCCCAAAAGCGCATACAACGAGATCGGCCGTATATTCGCTTTTTGATGCGCCTTCGCCGTAAGTAAGTTTTATAAGGTCGTTTGGATTTTTTGGTATTTCTATATTTATTACCGGATGGAGGATGACATCAGCCCCAACATTCTGAGCGTGCTCTAAGAGAAAATGGTCAAAGCTGTTACTAACGTCACGGTTTGCAAACCTGGGTCCGCTTCCGCGAAACACGGTAACAATCCTTGTCTTATGGGGTGGATATGGATAGTGTAAAGGTATGCCGTATTCGGGAACTTGGAGGAAATAACCTTCTATCTCTTGCTGTATACAGGGGGGCGGGAGGTGGATGTTCTGTTCAGTAAGTTTATCTAAGAGCGCCTCAGAAAGAACTCCTGCGCTCATGTTACAACCTGGGGCGCCTTTTTTGTTGAAGTGTTTTTTCTCAAATATCGTTACCGATACTTTAATGCCAAGTTGTTTTGCATGCGTTAAAGCAAAATGCGCAAAAAAGCTTCCGGCTGGACCGCCACCAATGACGGCTATTTTCGCCCCGTTTTTTAGATGCATGTGTATATGAAACCCTCATTTCAAATATTCCGGCACAGCATAGCTACCACGGCGGGTTCAGGTTTGTAACCTGAACCCATGAGTTTATTCAGAGAATAAGCCTTATACCCTAGCGAGCGAGATTAATAATATAAAAAGTGGGGTTCAAATTACAAATTTAAACCCGCGTGTGGAGGCTTTTTCCAATAATTTAATGATAACGGAATTTCAAATCGAGTAGCCGCACCCTTCATGGGTGCGCCGGGCGCAGGCGTAAAGCCTGCGGCTACAAGTCGCTGCCGTTGGCAATCTAATTTATTTCTGGCTTTCCAGGAATTTGTGAATCGCCAGTTGTGAAATGGCAAACTCCTCGATCTTTCTTACCCTTTGTAACACGTGGTGCCAGTCCTCTTCGGTACCACAGGGACCCTCTTCTTTGATCTTCTTTACCAGTTTTTTTAAATCCATTTCTAACAAGTCGAGCCTGTTTTTGAGGTCTTTCACGTTTTTCTCCATTAGTATAAATGCCTTTTACGGGATTTTTTTTATGGGTTTATCGTGCTCGTGATATAGTGTAAATTCATCCTTTGCCTTATCCGTCCAGCCCTTTGCCGTATAAGCGATGCCGAGTTTCTGGTGTATTTCCTTATCTTTGGGTTTGTATGCCAGCGCCTTTTTAAACTGGCCGATTGCATCATCAATCATCCCATTCGAAAAATAAGAAAATCCGAGATTGAAATGAATATAACCCTTTTGTTTCGTTTTGTTTTCATGGATGAGTTCCAAAGACTTTTGGTATTCCGGAATAGCCTCATTATGCAGCCCCTTGCATCGATAGGCATAGCCGAGGTTATAGTGTGCCTCCGCCGAATCGGGGTTCTGGGTAATGGCCGTTTGAAAGGCACAGATGGCCTCGTCCATCATCCCCATGTCCCGGTATAACAAACCCTGATAATAATAGAGGTCTGGATAGTTTTTGTCCGTTTCCAATATCTTATTATAGGCAGCGAGAGCCTCTGAACAATTGCCTTGATTTCCGCAGGCCAGCGCAAATTGGAACAATTCATCATTACTCATTGATTTTAATTTATCATTGATCTGTTGGGGATCCCCTAATGTATGATTTTTATCATCGTTATCTCCTGATTTATAGATAATGCCAACCTTAGGAGAGGTAGTATCATCCTTGCTGCAACCCAGCATAGGAGCTGCAAGGAGAAAGCCCAGAAGAATCACAATATAATTTTTCATGGTAAAAAACCTTTCTAAAAGGACAAAATATGCTCAAGTGCTGTCTTATCAGGTTAAAAGAATTACCCAAATTTTGCAAGAAAAATAAAAAAGCATCGTTGGTGTAAAAACGCCTAGCAGAAATTGCTATGATGTGGTACAATATAGTCCAAAATGATTTATTGTTCTCATATCTGAACGTTATTACCCGAATAGGTACTAAAAAAATCTGTGTCTATTTGTGGCATGTAATTGTTTCATAAAGGAAGGGAGGTTGTGAAATATGAGAAATACGTCCTTTTGTATGCCAGTTTTATTGTTACTTTTTGCACTGAGCGGGGTTGGAGTGTCAATACACATCCCGTCGTCAGTTGCTGCGCCAACGGTGATATCCACCATTTCGGTTGGGATCAATCCCTATGGCGTTGGAGTCAATTCCTCAACAAACCGTATCTATGTGGCAAATGTGTCTAGTAATACAGTTAGTGTAATAGATGGAGCTGACAATACGGTGCTATCTACTATTTCGGTTGGGAACGGTCCCTATGGCGTTGGAGTCAATGCCTCGACAAACCGTATATATGTGACGAATGGATATGGCGGTACGGTAAGTGTAATAGATGGAGCTGACAATACGGTGCTATCTACTATTTCGGTTGGTAGTAATCCTTATCACGTGGGAGTCAATTCCTCGACAAACCGTATCTACGTGGCAAATGCGGCTGATGGTACGGTAAGTGTAATAGATGGCGCTACCAATACGGTGATCTCTACCATATCGGTTGGGTACAATCCCTTTGGCGTTGGAGTTAACGCCTCGACAAACCGTATTTATGTTGCAAATCAATCCAGTAATACAGTTAGTGTAATAGACGGCGCTACCAATACGGTGCTTTCTAACATTTCGGTTGGGATCAGTCCCAATGGCGTGGGAGTCAATTCCTCGACAAACCGTATTTATGTGGCAAATGCTAATAGTAATACGGTTAGTGTAATAGATGGGGTTGCCAATACGATTCTCTCTACCATTTCGGTTGGGAGTAGTCCCCGAGGAGTTGGAGTCAATTCCTCAACAAACCATATCTATGTGGTAAATGTTAATAACAGTACGGTTAGTGTAATAGATGGGGCTACTAATACGATTCTCTCTACCATTTCGGTTGGGAGTTATCCCTTTGGTGTGGGAGTCAATGCCTCGGCAAACCGTATCTATGTGTCAAATTTTTTCGGCAATACGATTAGTGTAATAGATGATTCTCCGTCTTCGCCTCCTACAGTAACCACTGGTTCCGCAACAAACGTGACGTCAAACTCTGCAACGCTCAACGGTACGGTGAATGCCAATGGCGCCTCAACAACCGCATGGTTCCAGTATGGCACAACAAGTGGGTCTTATGGCAGTACATCTGCAACACAAACTGTGAGCGGTTCGAGCGACACATCTATAAGTATAAGTGTCAGCGGGTTGTCATCGAGCACTACGTATTATTACAGGATAGCCGCCCAGAACAGCGCTGGGACGTCGTATGGGAGTGAATCAATATTTACCACTCTTGCGCCACCGAATACAGCACCAGTGGCCAACGCGGGGGTCGATCAGACTGCGTATGTGGGCAACGTGGTTACACTCGATGGCAGCGGTAGCACGGATGTTGATGGTAATCTCCTGACCTATAGCTGGTCGTTTAACTCAAAACCGACGGACAGTACAGCAACCCTGAGTGATACAACGGCGGTGAAACCAAACTTTACTGTGGACAAGGCGGGGACGTATGAGGTGAGCCTCATTGTAAATGATGGCATGGTGGACAGCGCTGCCGATACGGTAACCATAAGCACATTGAACTCAGCACCGGTGGCTGATGCCGGGACAGACCAGACGCCTTATGTGAACGACACAGTAACACTGGATGGCAGTAGCAGCTATGATGTAGACGGCAATCTGTTAATGTACAGTTGGGCGTTTAATTCAAAACCAGCCGACAGCACGACAACACTTAGTGACGTAGCGGCAGTAAACCCAACCTTTACGGTGGACAAGGCAGGGACGTATGTGGTTAGCCTCATTGTAAATGACGGCACGGTGGACAGCGCCACCGATACGGTAACGATAAGCACATTGAACTCAGCGCCGGTAGCCAATGCAGGAACAGACCAGACGCCTTACGTGAATGACACAGTGACCCTGAATGGCAGCGGTAGCTATGATGTAGACGGCAATCTGTTAACGTACAGTTGGGCGTTTACAACAGTGCCGCAGGGCAGTAACGCCGCACTGAGTGATACAGCAGCGGTAACTCCGTCATTTACGGTGGACAAAGCAGGTACGTACGTAGTGAGTCTCATAGTTAATGACGGCACGGTGAACAGCACAGCCGATACGGTAACCATAAGCACATTGAACTCAGCACCGGTGGCCGATGCAGGAGCAGACCAGACGCCTTATGTGAACGACACAGTAACACTGGACGGCAGTAGCAGCTATGATGTAGACGGCAATCTGTTAATGTACAGTTGGGCGTTTACAACAGTGCCGCAGGGCAGTAACGCCGCATTGAGCGATGCAGCGGAAGTAAACCCAACCTTTATGGTGGACAAGGCAGGCACGTATGTGGTAAGCCTTATAGTCAATGACGGCACAGTGAACAGCGCAGCCGATACGGTAACCATAAGCACATTGAATTCGGCGCCGGTAGCCAATGCGGGACTCGATCAGTCCGTGTATGTGGGCAACACGGTGACGCTGGACGGCAGCGGTAGTTCGGACGTGGATGGCAATGCCCTGTCTTATAGCTGGTCGTTTACCTCAAGGCCGTCAGGCAGTACGGCGGCATTGAATGATACGACATCGGCGAATCCGACCTTTACGGTAGACAAGGCTGGGACTTATGTTGCAAGCCTTATAGTAAATGATGGCACGGTTAACAGTGCACCAGACACGATAATCATCAGCACGATTAACGTAGCGCCGGTGGCAGATGCCGGGGTGGATCAGTCCGTGAACGTGAATGACACAGTGACCCTGAATGGCAGCGGCAGTTCGGATGCGGATGGGGATACTATAACGTATGGCTGGTCATTTACGACGAAGCCTTCGGGCAGTACGGCAGTACTGAGTGGCGCAACATCGGCAAATCCTACCTTTACGGCAGATAAGGTAGGCACGTATGTGGTGAGCCTGATGGTGAATGATGGAACGGTAAATAGCAGCCCGGATACGGTGACGATAACGGCCAATGCTGTAACCATTAATGTAGAGGTATCGATAAAGCCTGAGACGATCAACCTCAAGAGCAAAGGTAAGTTTAAGGCGTTCATTGAGTTGCCGGAGTCCTACAGCGCTGATGGGGTTGTGTTAGCGACGGTTGTGTGTGAAGGGGTGCAGGCCATTGACGGCAGGGTTGATGATGAAGGCCGGTACATTGCCACGTTTAATGTGCGGGACTTGCATATAACGGTAAGTTCTAAGAAGGAAGAAGTTACGCTTACGGTGTCCGGAGAACTGGAGGACGGCACAAAATTCACAGGCAGTGATACGATAAGAGTAAAGAGCAGGGAGGAGAAGGAGAAAGGCAAAGAGAAAGATAAGTAAAACTGCCGGTGACAATGTCAACGGCCGTAAGTAAAAAGAAGTGACGTCATTGACTAAATTGTTTTTTAAAAGGGGAGGCCCAAAAGCCTCCCTTTTTTATTTTCGTGACAATGTGGCTACTCGCAGGCACACTCGTCCACGATCTTTCGTAGGTTCAATCCTTTTTCTTCGCAGGTTCAATCGTCCACGATTGAACCTAAACATTTTGCATTTTTCATAACTTACATCAACCCAAACCGTATTGTCCGATTCGAAACATCTGGTTCAATCTGCAAGATTGAACCAGCCATGCAGGAAGGGAGGCTTTTGTAGCCACCCTTCCAGCGGGTTATCAAAAAGATTTCTGTATATGCGATTATGTAGCGGCAATTCATGAATTGCCACTACAGGTTATACGGAAAAATTGCTTTTTAAAGAGTCGGGGAAATATAGTATAATTTTGGCATGATTAGTGATGCCGTAAAAGACCTTATTGCTCCCTGCCTCTGGGGAGCGGCTATCGATTCGCTCGACCTTGAATCCGATAAGTTCCTCATTATTGAGCGAGTCCTGGAACATGGCGGTGACAGGCAAGTTGAGTTCGTTTTGGCAACATTCAAGCGCGAGGATATCATCTGTGTAGTTCAGCAAAGCTCTTATCTGAGTACCAGAACAGTCAATTACTGGTGTTTGTTTTTTAACCTGAAAAGAGAGGATGCAAGGTGCTTCCAGAAGCAATACCGGCATCTGTGGCCACCCTGTTAAATGACATTCACACATGGCCTTTGCCGGTTGATGCTTATATGGCAGGCGGGACAGCAGGCGCCATATACTTAAATCACAGTATCTTCCCAAAATTATTTTGACACTTTTAGCAAAAACTTACGATTTACGAATTACGATTTACAATCTTATTAAATCCCAAATCGTAAATCTAAAATCGCAAATTCCCAATCAAGGACTCTTCCGACTCGTTCGGGTTAAGATATCAATAGATATTGATTTATTTAAGGAGCGTGATGGTGTGTTTTTTGCCTAGCCAGCTAAAGGCGCCGACTACGATAAAATTGCGCTTTTCAGGTACAAAAATTTCGGAAATGACGTTATGCACGTCATCCAGTTTAATATCGTGAATTTTCTGGGCCTGTTTCTCCGGGGTGTCGGGCGTTTCAGGGGTGATTAAAAGTTCCTCGATGCCAAACCAGTTGGCCATGGCAAGCGGGCTGTCCATGACGAGATGCATCTGGCTGAATACCCGTTCTTCCGTCCTGCTGAGTTCCTGTTCGGTTATCCCTTCGCGGGAAAGTTTGCGTACCTCATCTATGACTGCCTGAGCGGTCTTTTCGAAATTTTCTTTTTTTGTCGACGTGTAAATGTCGAGAGATCCCACGTCTGAAAACATGGTGGGATAGCAGGCAATTTCATAAACCAGTCCCAGTTTTTCTCGGACGTTTAGCGACAGTCTGGAACTGATTCCGCCTCCCAGAACGTCTGCAAGCAGGAGCATAATAATGACGTTTTTATGTCTGTACGGGTACGCCTTGTGGCAGAGCTTGAAACTGGTGGTTTGAGACGGAGATTTTTTAAACAAATATTTCGGTTCTGTTTGTGTCGTTTTCAGCGGTGGTTTTTGGGCAGAAAATTTTCCCTGCAAATTCCCGAATAAATCTTTTATGTGTCGAGAGACCGACTCTTTCTCGAAGTTCCCGCTGACGCAGAGGACGATATTTTCCGGGACAAAGAATTGTTTGTAGTGTGCGTTAAGGTCTTCCTCCGTTACGGCTGCGATGGTTTTTTCGTCTCCAAATAAGGGCGCTTCGGTCGAACCGTCTTTCCACATCAGGGAAAAAGACATGTCGTCAATACCTACGTAATCCCCTTTGACGTCTACAAATTGTTTCATTTCTTCCTGGATGATGCGTTTTTCGATCTCGATGTCATCCGGTTTAAAATTCCCTCCAAGAATGATGTCGCCCAGGATTTCTAAGCCTTTTTCGATATGTTTGTTGTGTGCCTGGATTACAACGGCTGAATGTTCCGGCGAGGTGTAAGCATCGCTGTCGCCGCCGATATTGTCTATAGCCTGTAGTAATTCGAAGGAATTTTTGAATCGCTTCGTCCCGCGGAAGAGCATGTGCTCGATGAGGTGGGAGACTCCGAGTTTCTTTTCGTCTTCGTACCGCGACCCCACGCCGATATAAGCGGACACCACCGCGGAATGGATATGGGGCATTTCTATATAAATTACGCGTAGTCCGTTTGGTAATAGTTCTTTACTGTACGTGTACATTAGTTTGATTTAAAGATGAAAGGCAATCACCATTTGCATGGTGGATTGCCGGATATTCATTGTTTTTTTTCTAAGTAATAGTGATACGTGCATAGTCATTCAACAGGTATTCCTTTATAAGGGCAGGTAATGTCAGGGTCAATAAAAAAATATAAAAATAATTATCCAGGATCGTTCCATCGGGATAAATTATGGGTTTTTGAGAAGC